>CAYOBD010000073.1:0-9562 GCA_964402005.1 uncultured Eggerthellaceae bacterium | reverse complement strand
GACGTGGCTTCGTCGAACAGCATCACGTGCGGATCCATTGCCAAGGCACGTGCAATCGCCACGCGCTGCTGCTGGCCACCGGACAGTTGCCCGGGCTTGAAATCGGCGCGGTCCGCCAGGCCGACGCGTTCCAGCTGAAGCATCGCAACGCGCTCGGCCTCCTCCTCGGAGCGTTTGAGCACCTTGCGTTGCGCCAACATCACGTTCTTCTTCGCTGTCAGATGCGGAAACAGGTTGAACTGCTGAAACACCATGCCCACATGCTCACGGAGCTTGTCCACGTCGGTCTTAGGCCCAGTGATTTCTTGGCCCTCGATGTAGATATGGCCGCCACTGGGCTGCTCCAGCAGGTTAATGCAACGAAGCATTGTGGACTTCCCCGAGCCGGACGGACCCAGCACCACTACGACTTCGCCGCGTTTCACATCAAGATTCACATCGCGCAGCACCTCCGTCTCGCCAAAGGACTTCGACAGATGCTGAATGCTCACCATCACATCGCGATCTTTCATATCGATCGCAGCATCGAACAGCTTTTCACCTTCGCCCACGCGATCCCCTTCCCTGCCGATTCGAATATCGGCAACCATTATATAATGCAGTGCACAGCGGAATGCTTGTCCCTGATGGGTGTTCCACGCAAGCCGAACAAGACCAACGGGCACTTCTGCAAAATACCCGTCCACGGCAAGTGTTCCACCGCCCGCCATAGCAAAAGGGGGTCTATGCCCGAGCTGCACGATATGCACTGCCATCTGGACTTCATGTCCAACGGCGAAAAAGTCGCCGCCGACGCTCAAGCGGCAGGAACGCTTATCTTCGCCAACACGGTCGAACCCGACGGGTTCACGATGGCGCGCAGGCGCTTCGGCGGTTACGAAAACGTGCGCGTCGGAATCGGGCTGCACCCTTGGTGGGTCGATGGCGAAAACCCCTGCCAGCAGCTCGCGACCTTCGAAAGGCTGTTGCACGAGACGCCATTCGTCGGGGAGATCGGACTGGACTTCGGCCGCCGCGGAGCGGCAACGCGCGATGCGCAGGTCGAATCGTTTACGCACATTGCGCAGCTATGCGCCAGCGTGGGCGGCAAGTTGCTGTCGCTGCACGCAGTGCGCTCAGCGCAAACCGTACTCGATATCTTGGAGCGAACAGGGGCCCTGGATACGTGCACGTGCATCTTCCATTGGTTCTCGGATACAAGCGTCCAGCTGCTGCGAGCCCGGCGCGCTGGGTGCTTCTTCTCCATTAACCCCATGATGGCCTCAACAGGACGCGGCCGCGAGTACATCAAAGCCATCGAAGTCGATCGCTTGCTGCTAGAGGCCGACGCGCCGCCTGAACAGGGCATGGCCTATTCGTACGATGAGCTGCGCACGCAGTTGGAACGCGCTGGATAAGCCATCGTCGCCGCACACGGCGAGGCTGCGCTGTACGTAATCGCCAATACAAGCAATCTTTTGCTTGGTCGGATGCGATAGCGGGATGACAACGGGGACGTAGCCTCTTGTCATCCCGCCGCCACATCAGCCAGCCGCGCTCGTGATACCATGGAGCAGTTACGGCGACAGGAGGCAACCATGACGAGCAAGGGCTTGGCAAAAGACCCGCAGGATACGACGATTCTGGTCACAGGCGGGGCTGGTTTCATCGGCAGCCACACATGCGTCGAGCTGCTTCAAACCGGTTACGACGTGGTAATCGTCGACGATTTGTCCAATTCGTCCGCAAAAGCGGTCGAGCGCGTCCGCCAGATTACCGGTACCGACGAGAAACGCTGCGCACTCGAGCTTGCCAGCATCTTGGACCGCGATGCACTCGCACGCATTTTCGATGCCTACAATCCTGACGCCATCATCCATTTCGCTGGCTTCAAAGCAGTGGGCGAAAGCGTCGCTAAGCCGCTCGAATACTATTGGAATAACATTGCCGGCACGTTGGTGCTATGCGACGTGGCGCGCGCACACGATTGCAAGAACATAGTGTTCAGCAGCAGTGCGACCGTCTACGGCGACCCCGAGTTCATTCCCATCACGGAAGACTGCCCCAAACATAACCCCACCAACCCGTATGGCCAGACCAAATCCATGCTCGAGCAGATCCTGACCGACCTGTATATCGGCGACAACGAATGGAGCGTCGTGCTGCTGCGCTACTTCAACCCCATCGGCGCGCATGAGTCGGGCCTCATCGGCGAAGATCCCAAAGGCATTCCGAATAACCTGGTGCCCTACGTTGCGCAAGTGGCCGTTGGCAAGCTGGCGGCCGTCGGCGTATTCGGCAATGACTATCCCACCCCAGACGGAACGGGCGTGCGCGATTACATCCATGTAGTGGACTTAGCGCGCGGCCATGTCGCGGCGCTGCGCTGGATGGCAGGGCGCGTGGGCACCGGAGAGCCGCGCGGCATCGGATCGATCGCCGGCCCGGCAGCGCCGGACGGCACCCGTCGCGGAGTGGGCATCTTCAATCTGGGCACCGGCACGGGATCGAGCGTCATGGACGTTATCCGCGCATTCAGCCGCGCATGTGGCCACGACATCCCATACGAGATAAAACCGCGCCGCGCAGGAGACATCGCCGAGAACTACGCTGCCTGCGACAAGGCGCGCGACGAGCTGGACTGGGTGGCAGAATACGACCTCGATCGCATGTGCGAGGACAGTTGGCGTTGGCAATCGAGCAATCCCGAAGGATACGCTGACTAAGCTGCAACTCGCTTCGGAATCATCTGCATACGGAATAATCGGGTCCGCATAATCGCATGCGGAATCAGCGCCGTTTTACATTACGCGGCTTCGGTATATCCGTAGTCGTACGTGGTGTCCGTATAACCGTAATCGTATGTTGTGTCAGCATAGCCATAGTCGTACGTGGTGTCGGCGTAGCCATAGCCGGCATTGTAGCCGTATCCATAATCGTAGCCGTAACCATAGCCGTACCCTCCGCCGGCATTCGCGAGATCCTCGTCAATCGAGCTGGAGCACTCGATTTGCCCGATATCTTCGCCTGCCATAAATGCAGAAATCATATCCTGAACGCCAGCCGTGTCTGCAATGACATAGGACACATCCCCTATCATCGCCGCCTGCGACGGCAGGTTGGCCGAATAGATGTCGACCGTCGGATGGTCGGCGTTGTGGCGCATTTGGTCGGCAACCGAGTAGATGAAGTCGAAATCCAAACCAGAGTCGGTCGTCAGGAACTCGGTCGATGCCTGGATGATGCCCGCCAGCTCGCTTGCAGGGGTTTCCAACAGCTTATGGGCCAAAGCCTCCAAGAGTATGCGCTGATTGGTTGCGCGCGTATAGTCGCCATCCACGTAGGCACGGCTCCGCGCGAAGACGAGCGCCTGCGCACCTTCGAGATGCTGATAGCCCGCTTCTATGTAGCCGCCGGCTTCTTCGTCGTCAATGGTTTCGGGCACGTCGACATCGACTCCGCCGACAGCGTCAATAAGGCTGACCAAGCCGTCGAAGTTGATCTCGGCGTAATGGTCTACATCTACGCCTGTCAGATTCTTAACTGCTTCGATGGTGCCGCTCGGTCCGCCATAGGTATATGCGGCATTGAACTTAGCAGTCCCTACGCCGTCGATTTGGATCATGGTGTCGCGTTGGATGGAAAGCAGCGAAACCGTGTTATTGACCGGATCGACGCGCATGAGGATATTCGTGTCGCTGCGGAATCCGTCATTGCCGTACTCTATCGATTCCTGACGCTCTTTGGAAGTGTCGGTTCCCAGCAAAAGGATGACGAAGGGCTCATCGAACGTCTGCGTACCCGTCAATGCCGAATCGAGCGCCTCGAGCTGCTCTTTATCCATCTTGTGCAAATCGTCATTGATTTCGCTCTTGCGATTTTCCTTGAAGATGAATAGCGCAAGAGCGACAACCGCCGCTACGAGCAGCAGGATAACTATGATGACCAGCGCCTTCTTGCCTTTTGATGATCGCTGTGTGCTGGCATAGGTTACGCTCTCGCGTGAAAAACGCTGTGCGGTCGACGCCTGATAGTTCCCTGAGGATGTAGAGTATTGACGGCGTGCAGCCTTCGACTCCCTCACCGAATAATTTGAAGAGACGGGGCGCATCGCACCAGGCTGGGCAGCGTTCTCAGGCTGAACAGCGTTTCTGGGTTGATCGGTGCGCCCAGGCCGGGCAGCGTTCTCAGGCCTGACAGCGCTTCTGGGTTGATCGGTGCGCCCAGGCCGGGCAGCGCTCCTAGGTTGATCAGTGCGTCCAGATCGAGATGCGCTCCTTGCGTTGGCGTGCCGATCGCTCACGGAAGGCCTTGGGCGTCCGCTGTTGGATGCCGGCCGCTGTCGCGTATCGCGATTTCCGCCGTTTTCGCTCGTCATGCAATGCTCCTCGATGTGCCGGTTCGCCCAATCGTTGCCCGTTTTAACGAAACGTAGTACGTTCTCGACGTCACGACACGCGCTTACGCGAAGCGTCATGACCGAACTATTTTATCATTCGTGGCTATAAACCATAAAAATGGCATGCGTCACGGATAAAGCACACATATCCCGTCGGCTTTATTCCAGAATGCCCTTTGCGGATGCCTCGAGCGCAGCAAGCAGCTCCTCGGCCTCTGCACGGGTCGGACCCTTCGCGAACAGGTACGCCTTGATCTTCGGTTCGGTACCGCTCGGACGGATGATCAGCTTGTTGCCTCCCGCCAAATCCAGCTGCACAACTTCTGCCGGCGGCAGGCCATCCACGCCGGGACCGTAATCCACAGTACCTTCGACGGCGCATCCGCCTGCTTCGGCGGGCGGCTGAGTCCGCAAGCCATCCATGATCGCAGCCATCCTTTGGGCGCCCTGTACGCCGGGATACTCGAACGAGAGCGTGCGATTCAAATAGAACCCGTGCTGCTCATACAGTTGCTGCATGGCCTGGACCAGCGTTTTCCCTTGGCGCTTCCAATGTTGCGCCATCTGGCAGGCCAGCATGCTTGCGTCCACTGCGTCCTTGTCACGCACGTGCGTGCCGTTCAGATAGCCGTAGCTTTCCTCGAATCCGAACAGGAAACGATCCTGCTCCCCGTCAGCCTCCAGCAGGCCGATCTGCTCGCCGATGTACTTGAAGCCTGTCAGCACGCGACGCGCCTCGAAGCCGTAAGCCGCTGCAATCGCATCGACCATCATGGAAGATACGATGGTGGTCACGGCCACCTTGCGCGCCATGGCTTCGGCACCTTCGCGCGCCTGGGTTGCGCGCGCGCAGTAGTCGAGCAGCAGAACGCCGATTTCGTTGCCAGTCAGCAACGTATAGTCATCCCCATCCGCAACGGCGATGCCCATGCGATCGGCATCGGGATCGGTGGCGACCAGCAGGTCGGGGTGCACACGCTGCGCCAGCTCGATGCCCTTCTGCAGCGCCGCACGGGCCTCGGGGTTAGGATACGGACATGTGGGGAAATCTCCGTCAGGCTGCGCTTGCTCGGGAACTACCTCGATATCCGTGATGCCCACACGCTCCCAAATGCGACCAACGCACTCCATACCCGTACCGTTAAGCGGGGTGTATACCACACGCAAAGGCTCAGCGGCATCCTCTGGGCTCGCCACCGAGCAAGCAGCAACGGCATCGATGAAGCGATCGAGCGTATCTTCGCCGATCCATTCGATGGTGCCTGCGGCCAACGCCTCGTCGAAGTCGCAGGTCTTCACGTCAGCAAACGTGTCCACGGCCGCAATGGCACCCGATATGTCCTTCGAAGCCTGCGTGGTGATCTGGCAGCCGTCCGGGCCATAAGCCTTGTAGCCGTTATAGGGCGCAGGATTGTGGCTGGCAGTCATGCATACACCGCCTGAGCAGTGCAAATCGCGCACGGCGAACGACACCGCCGGTGTCGGCTCGATGCGCGGATAGATATATGCCTTCACGCCGTTGGCGGCGAACACCGCAGCGGTATGGCGCACGAACTCGTCGCCTTTGTTGCGGCTATCTCGACCGATCGCCACGCTGGGGTTTTCGAAATGCGCGTTCAGGTAGTCGGCGAAACCCTGCGTAGCGCGACCCACCGTATAGATGTTCATTCGATTCGTGCCCGCGCCGATGATGCCGCGCAGACCCGCTGTTCCGAACGCAAGGTCCTGATAGAACGCATCCACGATGGCATCCTGGTCGCCCGCATCGCGCATCGCGCGCAACTCGGTGAGCAGCTCCTCGTCTTTAACGTTTTCCAGCCATAGGCCGAGCAGTTCGTCTTCGCGTGCCATAACGTCATCCCTTTCGTAAGAATCGCCCTCTGCGCATATCCTACCATCTCGGGCAGGTGGTTCGTTGGGGACAGGCACATCCTTTCGGTTGCGGTGACCCAGGATGACGACGAGGATAGAGGATGGTGAAAGGCTACATCTCCGCTGCCGCTGTTGCCGCCATCATCGCCTTTGCCACCGTCGCCACCTTTGCCACAGTTGCCACCATCGTTCCCGTCATCGCCCTCCGCCGCCGCGGCTGCTATCTGCACAAGGCCAACAACTCGGCCGGATCATCGATCACGACGCGTGCGCCGGCAGCCCATAGGGATTCAGCGCTGTTATACCCCCAGCTCACACCTATGGGAAACGCGCCTGCCGCACAAGCAGCTGCAATATCCGTTCCACCCGTGTCGCCCACCAACCCGATCTGGGCAGGCGGCAAACCCCACTCGCGAGCCACATCTAGGAGCCCTGCGGGATCCGGCTTGCGCGGCGTATCGGGCCCTTCGCCCCGCACTATATCGAAAGCTCCGGGGAAGAACGCTTCGATGACATCCTGCGCTGCAGCATCGAACTTGTTCGACAGCACACCTACCAGCACGCCCTCACGATGCAATGCGGAGAGCGCATCGGCGATGCCCGGGTACGGTTTTGTCAGACGAAAGCCGTACTCGGGATAGAGGTCGCGCCACAACTGCATCAAACCGTCCAGGTCATCGTCGGGCACGTACGAGGGAATGGCACGGCGCATCAGCACGCGCGCCCCGCTTCCGATATAAGTCAGAATCTCTTCGGCCGTATGCCGCGGATAGCCGTGCGCATCCATAACTGCATTTGTGAGCGCAACCAGATCAGGCAGCGTATCGAGCAGCGTGCCATCTAAGTCGAATACAAGCGCTTTCAGGGACATGCACATCCTTTCGGGCGTAATGCCGGGGTGGCGCCATCTGTACCACGAGGTTGCCGACCTGTTACATAGCATATAGCTGTATCATACCAGCAGAATCGATAAAGCCCCAACGCGCAAACGCGCCGAACTGGAGGGACTGTCATGGCCAATGCATCCACTTATCAATGCCCTAACTGCAACGGCGTGCTGGAATTCAATCCCGCAACCGGCATGCTGCAATGCGACTTCTGCGGCAGCGTGTTTACCGGCGACCAAGTCACAAAGGCAATACCCATGGCAGGCGCAACGCACGAGGTCATGGAAGCTCAGCATGTGAAAACGGTCGAAGAATTCCTGGATAATGCCCCCTGGGAGATAAACCATGAGGGCACTGCGGCCGCTATGACCGTGGTGCGTTATTCGTGCCCATCGTGCGGAGCAGGCATCGTGGCAGACCAGAGCACGGTTTCCACATCTTGCCCGTATTGCGGCAACAACATGTTCGTCGCAGGCATCGCCTCGCAGGAGAACATCCCGCACTGGATCATCCCCTTCCGCGTCACACGCGAGCAAGCGGGTGTATGCATGCAACAGCATTTCCTGCACAAGTGGTACTTGTCGCGCAAGTTCAGCGCATCGCTCGAGCATATGCAGGCTGTGTATGTTCCGTACTATCTGTATGACATCGGCGTGCAGGGCTGGGCGGACTATATCGCCTACAACAAGGTCGAAAGCGATAAATCCACTACGTATTACTACTACGGCTTCAAGCGGGCAGGCTATGCGAACTTCCTCAGAATCCCCGTCGATGGGTCGTCCAAGATGCCCGATGCGCACATGGATGCCATCGCGCCGTTCAGCCTCGGCAACATGCTCCCGTTCGCACCTGGCTACGCAGCGGGCTATTTGATGGAAGTCGCCGACGAAAGCCTCCAAATGTGCCAGGAGCGCGCAGAGAACCTCGCACGCAACTCGTTTGAGGAGGATATGAAGCAGGATGTTCTCAACGAGAAGAAAATCGACGGCATCGAGCAAGTAGTCGATCATCAGACGGCCGTGCAGACGACCAACGCCCTATCGTGCGTGCTGCCCGTCTGGCTGATGCACTGCACGTGGGAGGATAAGCAGATGCTGTTCGCAGTGAACGGCGAAACCGGCAAATGCGTAGGCGACCTGCCTATCAGCGGCGCACGACGCGGCCTGACGGTGGGCGGTCTCGTCGCTGTTCTGGTAATCCTAGCATTCCTGCTGATCGGCGCCATGACCGACGGTTGGCGAGAGACAGACGGCATGGGCAAGCTCGTCGGTGGAGCGATCGCCGTCATAGCAATCGCCACGCTGGCAGTGGACGGACATTTCAAGAAGCAGATGCGCACCGCCGTGGAAGCGACCAATGCCGGGATGAGCTACGACAACCAAGGCTTGGTAGTCACACAACGCTGGCGCACTGCCAAGAGCTATGGCAGCAAGAAGAAGGCGCACGCGAAGCTAGACGAGTACAACGCAGAGCTGATGGCGTCAAACGCCGGCTTGAACGAATACAACGTCGATCAAAGCGGCTTCGTCGAATAGGGAGGCGGCTCGGCGTTTCGGCAGCGACTTTGAATCCCCAGAAAACACGACGGGCGCCCTTGGGCGCCCGAGTTGTTTTCTGGTGCGGGTGAAGGGACTTGAACCCCCATGAGGAAAACCTCATACGGACCTGAACCGTACGCGTCTGCCAATTCCGCCACACCCGCATGGCTTCCTTGCGAAAGCGAGGGATATATTACCCCACCCCCGCTGCCTGCGCAAGACGATATTTCCGCTCAACGAAATTCCCATCGGGCCGTTCGCATCCCGCATCTCGCGGTACCAAACGAATCGCCATGCGCACAGTTCGAAAACAGCAATCTGGCAAAAACTGCAATCCTCCGATTCGCCGAATCGCCGTTTTCGGACTCCTTTTATCTCCATCTCCTAAAACTAAACTGGGAAAACCCTGGTCACGCCAACGATTGCATTCTGAATGAGTCCGAAAACCACAATCTGACGAATCCATGGCATGGATAATTGCTCGAATCTTCGTTTTCGGATCGAAATTACGTTGAACCACCAAGCACAATCGGATCCCCTGATGCAAGCGATTCGAAATCACGTTGAACCACCAAGCGCATTCGGGTCTCCTGATGCAAGCGATTCGAATCCATGCGATGTCCCCGTAACAAAGAAACGTCCCGTTGTGGGGACGTTGGCTAATCTGGCGGAGGGGCAGGGATTCGAACCCTGGTTACCGGTTGAGCCGGCAAAACGGTTTTCGAGACCGCCGCATTCAACCACTCTGCCACCCCTCCGCGGGATGCTGGCGGCGCAAAGACCGCCTTATGAACAACGGGTTGCCGGTGGTTGCGGCAACCCGCGTTTTGTCTGGCGGAGAGACAGGGATTTGAACCCTGGATACCCTTTTGGGGTATACACGATTT
>CAYOBD010000072.1:0-9572 GCA_964402005.1 uncultured Eggerthellaceae bacterium | reverse complement strand
GACCTTGATTTCATACTCTCAATGCGGCGCAGGCCTGCAGCAGCCTAGTGCTGCAAAAACCAGATACCGACCATAGGCCCCTCCACAACGCAAAGCTGTCGCAAGCTTACGCCGCATCTACCCTCTGACCCACCGTCCACATGTGCATTTTTTCCGAGGTAAATTGTGCATTGATTCGTCGTGTTATAGTGGCATATCGCACATAGGCTGTGCAGCACACATACTGGGAGAAACGTATATGGCACTTATAGTCTGCAAATTCGGCGGCACTTCGGTGGCATCGCCAGAGCGGATACGCAACGTCGCCAAACGCCTGATCGCCCGCAAACAAGAGGGGAATCAGGTCGTTGCCGTCGTATCCGCCATGGGTAAGACCACCGACGAACTGCTGGGATTGGCCGCCGCCGTCAATTCCAATCCCCCTGCCCGCGAGCTCGACCGCCTGCTGTCCACCGGCGAGCAGGTTTCCATGGCGCTTCTTGCCATGGCCATCGAGGCGCGCGGCTATCGCGCGATGTCGTTCACAGGTCGCCAGGCCGGCATCGTCACGGATGGGACGCACGCGAAAGCGAAGATCGTGAGCGTCGACAGCAAACGCATCAAGGATGCCCTTGACGGTGGTTACATCCCCGTGGTCGCGGGTTTTCAGGGCATCGACGAGAACGGCGATATGACCACGCTGGGCCGCGGCGGCTCCGACACGACCGCAGTGGCCGTGGCTTGGGGCATCGATGCCGATGTATGCGAAATCTATTCCGACGTGGACGGCGTGTACTCGGCGGACCCGCGCATCTGCCCGCATGCGCGCAAGCTCGACGAGATCAGCTACGACGACATGCTGGAGATGGCAGGCGCTGGTTCAGGCGTACTCCAGATGCGTGCCGTAGAATTCGCTCGCAAGTTCAACGTAGTCATTCATTCGCGCTCGGCCTTCTCAGAGGCGGAGGGCACCTATGTCAAGGAGGGATGCGACATGATGGAGGAAGCGGTCATCACCGGAATCGCCCACGATACGTCCGAGGTCAAAGTGACGATCCGTGGCGTACCCGACGCAACCGGCGTGGCAGCAACCGTCTTCAGCGCGCTGGCCGCCAACATGGTGAACACGGACATGATCATTCAGAACATCTCCGAAGACGGCATCACCGACATCTCGTTCACCTGCCCTGGTGCCGACTTGGCGCGGGCGAAGGAGACGCTCGAACGCGTCGTTCCCGAGATCAACGCACGCGAAGTGGACATCGACGAAAGCGTTGCCAAGGTAAGCTTGGTCGGCACGGGCATGAAGTCAACTCCCGGCGTGGCAGCGCGCGCATTCTCCGTGCTCGGCGACAACGACATCAACATCCTGGCCATCTCGACCTCGCCCATCCGTTTGTCCGTGGTGGTCGATGCCGCGCAGGCCGCCGAAGCCGTACGCGCCCTGCACACCGCCTTCGGCCTTGACAGCGACGAAGTGTTCGAAGAAACGCAGCTTTCCGCTGAGGAAATCGCCGCGAAGATGAACAAAGGACGCTAAATTTCGCCCTGAGGATTGCGAAATGCGCCACCGCACAACGCAGTAGCGCCCATAATCGACAACATGCAAAACGGTACGATAACCTCACAGGTTATCGCACCGCTCTTTTTATCTTGCCGCGGATGAACCGATGCGATAACCCGCTGGGTTATCGCGCCACCTGCTACCTGTCGGCCCTCCCATAGAACGTGCGGTAGACGATGATGTGGTAAATCAACACCAACGGCACGCCTATGCAGGCGATTATCGTCATGGCACCTAGCGCTGCATCCGTCGACGCTGCCGTTGCGATCGTGATGGAAGCGCCCGCGCTTCCGGGAGCCGCCACTACAAGATTCGGGAACATCGATGCAGCCAGCAGAAACACCAGCACGACCGCTGCGAGCGACTGGCCGATGAACGATTGCAGGTCTCCGTAGTCTTTACGTCCGCGTGCAAACGCGAACAAAATGAACACCGCAAACGCAATGGCGCAGAACCACCGCAAACCACCTAAGGCAGGATCCATTTGCGGCTGGATGATGAAGTGCCCGTATGCCGACACGCCAACGAACATCACGAATGCCAGAACCTGGAACACACCGCGCAAACTCTTTGCACGAGCACGAATCTCGCTTGTCAAAGGCGTCTTCAGCGCAATCCAGCTAGCGCCCGCAGCACAGAACATGAACAGCCCAAGCAGACCGCACAGCAACGTGAAGGGCGTAACCAAACCGAGCAAAGGCACGCCGACATAATCGCCGTTCACATCCATCGGGATGCCCGCGTAGATGTTGCCCACTGCCACACCGAGCAGCAGCGCCGGCAAGAACGAGCCGATGAAGAACCCGAAATTGCAAAGCGCTGCGGAAAAGCCCTTGGCATGGGCACCGAACTCGATTGACACGGCGCGAATGATCAGACCGAACAAAACGAGCATGATGGCCAGGTAGAATCCCGAGAACGTCGTGGCATACGCCGGGGCGAACGCCGCAAACAGCGCGCCACCCGCCGTGAGCAGCCACACTTCGTTACCGTCCCAGACCGGCCCGATGGCGCGCCGCACGAGCGAACGCTCGCCATCCGTGCGCGCGAGGAACGGGGATAGCACGCCGGCACCCAAATCAAAACCATCCAACACGAAGTAACCGGCAATCAACAGGAAGATCAGGAAGAACCAAACGATACCGAGTGTAGTCATGTCAGTTCACCTCCCCTTTCTCCTGTGAGCCTATTGCCTCGTTAGCGGCACCTACACGCGCCATCGCGGCACCGCCCCCCGAAGTGCGGCCGTCATTGGCGCTGATGCCGGCAACATCACCGCCCGCGCTTTCGGTCACCTCGAGTCCAAACGCCTCGCTTTCAACCTCGCCGCCGATACGGTCCAGGATGCCGCCTTCCGGTTCGGGCACAGGCCCCGCATCCACGAATTTCTTCACCATGCGTATCCATGCGATGAAGATCACCAGGTACACGAGCACGAATAGCACGATTGTCACCAGCAGCTCAACAGCCGACACCGACTGCGAGACAGCATCGGACGTAAGCAGCTCCACACCGTATGGGCCGCTTGTGGACGGATAGACCGAGTACGGCTGGCGCCCGAATTCCGCCGTCAGCCATCCCGACTGGATGGCCACGAACGGGAATAACGGCCCTATCACCATGATGGCCTGCCACCACTTGCGCTTGCGCAGCCCCGCGCTCTTCTTGCGAAACGCCGCCAGCAGCGCCAACAGCAGCACGATCACGATCAAACCGAACATCGCCACCATGGCGTGATAGCTCTGGAACACTAGGTTGACCGGGAGATTGTCGGGATTGAGATTGGGGTCTTCCTTAGCCAGGTCGTTCAAGCCAGGGTATTTGACATCGAAGCTGTTGGATGCCAGGAAGCTGGTGAACCCGGGCAGCGCAATCGGCGCAACGACGGTCTGGTTCTCCTCATCCACATAGCCCACCAGATACAACGGCAAAGTGCCTTCGTCGTAATGTCCTTCCATCATCGCGAGCTTGGACGGCTGTTCCTTGGCGACCTCAACAGCGGTGGAGTGCGCCGACACAAGCAGCGCGCAGGTAGCGATCAATGCAATCGCAGTCCCGGTGCGCAGCGTGCGATCCGCGAAGTAGCGATGCTTGTCTTTGCGCATATACCAGGCAGAAATCGCAATGGCGACAAACGCGCCCATCACGATAAGCGCGAGCACTGTGTGGAAGTAGCGTACGCCCGTACTCGGGTTGAACGCAGCCGCCGCGAAGTCGGTGAGCACGGCATGGCTTCCGTCCTCGGAAAGAGCCGCACCAGCCGGCGTCTGCATCCATGAATTCGCAATCAGAATCCACAGCGCCGAAAGGCAGCTGCCCGCCAGCACCAACCAGCTCGACACCAGGTAGAACTTCTTGCCCACGCGATTGCGTCCGAACAGGATAACGCCGAGGAAGGTGGATTCCAGGAAGAACGCGAACAGGGCTTCGGCGGCTAGCGGCGCGCCGAAGATATCGCCGACGAAACGGCTGTAGTCGGCCCAGTTCGTGCCGAACGAGAACTCCATCGTGATACCAGTGGCCACACCCACTGCGAACGTGGCAGTGAACACCTTCGCCCAGAACCAAGATGCAGCCTTGTCGCGTTCATCACCCGATCGATAGGCGCGTGTCTCGGAAATGGCAAAAATCAAGCCGATTCCGATCGAAAGCGGAACGAAGATGAAGTGGAACATGGCTGTAAGCGCGAATTGCAGCCGCGACAGGAAAACGACATCGGCCAATGCTTCCATAGGCAACCTCTTTCCCCAAAAAATCCCTCGAGCTCATTATAGCCACGAAAGGATGGAAAGCCGATGGAGTAACCCAGCATCCTTTAGCAGCTGCAATCAAGGGCAAGCAGCTGGCGATAGCGGGGGTTCTCGCGCGCGAGATCTGCCGGTGCCCCATCGAGTGAGATGCAACCATCCTCGATGAAGATGACTCTGTCGAAGCGATCGACTTCTTGCAGATGGTGCGTAACCACCACTAACGTGCGATCGGCCAGCGTACTGAAGATAGCATCGAACAAGGCATGCTCCGTGCCGGGGTCGAGACCGACTGCCGGCTCGTCGAACAACACCAGAGGCGCGGGGGATAGCAAGATGCGCGCAAGGGCGATCCGTTGGCGCTCGCCGCCCGAAAAACGTGCTCCTGACTCGCCCATCAACGTGTCCAAACCATGTGGCAGGCTGTCGAGAAGAGACCCCAGTCCCACTCGGACAAGGACATCGCGAACGTCATCGTCGGAGATGCCCGTACGCGCCAGCACCACGTTCTGCCGCAACGACTGATTGAACAAGTACGCATCTTGAGCCACGACCCCGACATAATGGGAAATGTCCGCTATCCGACCAGGCGCCATGCCGAAAACTTGCACATCGCCCGCAACGGGCGCTACATCGCCACGAGCGAGCGCGAGCATCGTGGACTTCCCCACACCGCTTCGACCAAGGATTGCGATTTTCTGACCTGGTTCTACAACAAGCGATAGATTCTTAAGAACGGGGGCGGTTGTCTCATTAAGAACAGAGCCGGCAACCTCATAGGCAAACGAAACGTCCTCGAAAGCAAGGTGGGACGCAGTACGCACGGGTTCAGCCTCGTCCCGAGAATCAATGGCTGCATCTTCTAGGTCGCTTGCGCCGGCTTCTTGCAAGCGATCGAGAGCACCCAGATGGGACTCAGCAGATTGGGCAGCTTCGGGCAAGCCGAGAACAGCCTCTGCCAGCGGGAAGACGACGAGCGTGAAGGCGATTACCCAGTTTCCGCCCGCCCCCGGACCTCCTCCGAAATAACCGGCCGCCCACATCATCGCAATGCAAGCCAATGCAGCGAATAATAGCGATATCGCCAAACGGGCGGCGCGCTGCATGGCGCGAACCCGCGCTTGCAACGCGCGCAGCCGCGCCTCTTCGCATGCGTTCGATCGACAAAACGCAGCGCCGCGCCCCGCAAACACCCAATCGGTCGAACCCATCACGTTGTCGGTCAGGGTGTCGTAAAGCTGCGCAGTCATACGCCTTGCGCGCGCTGCTTGATTACGGCTTGCGCCGAGTGCAGCAAGCGGCACCACCGCAGCCGCAACGAGCATCACAACGAGCACGATACCCGCAAACGACAAATCGAAGAAAGCGCAGGCAATCGCCGATAGCGCAATCAAGGCAATGGCGACAACCGCCGGCATCACCACGCGCAAGAACAGGTTTTGCAGGTGACCGATGTCTTCGGAAAGCAATCCCAGATAATCGCCCGACGTGCGCTCGTAGCGCGGATCCGCAGCACGGCGCTCCACAGCCAAATACAGACGCTTCCGCAGATCGGACGTGACGCGGAATACCCAGTCGTGGCTGGTCAATCTCTGGAAATACCGAGCGACGGGGCGCCCGATTCCGAACAGCTGCACAAACGCCATCGGCATCATGATTGCAATCAGCAGTGCATCGGGCTGTGCTGTATATCCGATCAAGTAACCCGAACAGAACATGAGCATAGCCGCGCATACGAATGCAGTCACACCCAATGCACAGGCAGCGGCAAGCAGTTTTCGATTGCCGCGCACGTAGGAAAGAATCCAACGACGCGAAGACGACGGCGCGTCGAAAGATGCGTTCGGCGGCGCATCAGACGTTGCGCTATCCCCATCAGCACCCATCGCGCTATCGGGTTCTGCTCCAGGCTGGGAATAGGGCGCATCCTTCGCTTCGCAAAACGAAGAGGGCACCTCCCCTGCTTCGCAAAACGGCGAAGACGCATCCTTCGCTTCGCAAATCGGAGAGGGCGTCCCGTGCGCGATAGTCCCCAGCTCGCCGCTGAAAGCAAGCGGCACCTCCGAAACTGAAAGCTCCTCGGCAAGGATCTTTCCGCCCTCGAGATGGATAACGCGGTCCATGTCTGCAAGCCAATGCAATCGATGGGTGGCGAAAACGACCAGACGTCCCTCCATCAGCGGAAGCATGCGCTGTTTCAGTTCGAGCTCTGTTTCGATGTCGAGATGGGCAGTGGGTTCATCGAATAGCAGGATGCGGCGCTGCGGGTCCAAAAACGCACGCGCCAATGCGATGCGATGCGCCTGACCGCCGCTCAGAGTGCGGCCGCCCTCGCCGATTACGGTATCCAGGCCATCGGGCAATTCAGCCACCAACTGCTCTAACCCCATCGCATGGACCGCCGCCTGTACGCGAGCGAGCGGCGCATCGGGGCTGTAGAAGGCGATGTTGTCGCGCAGCGTGGCATGGAAGATATAGGGATGCTGCGGGATATAGATGATCTGCGACTGCCAGGCGGAATCATCCAAGCTGTTCAGCTGACGGCCATCCCATCCTATCGTGCCTGTCGTGGGCGATTTGAATCCGCCGAGAATATCAACGAGCGTGGATTTGCCTGCACCGCTCGGGCCCACAATGGCTACGCGCTCGAAACCATGCAGATGAAGGGATGCATCATGTATTGCGGGCGCAGAGGATTCATCGTAGGCGAAACACACGTTATCGAACGCAAGATGAGATTCGGCGGCCCAAGAGGAAGCAGAGGTGGAATCCCCAGAGGGATTTGTCGCATCCCCAGAGGATTCCGCCCCGTTGCCAATGATCCGTTGAATGGAAGCAAGGGCGTTTTTACCGTCAAGCGATGCATGGAAATCACTCGCGAACTCGCGAAGCGGTTTAAAGTATTCGGGCGAAAGCACAAGCACCGCCAAACCCGTGAATAACATGAGAGAGCCGTCAAGCAGACGGAATCCCAGCATGATCGACACCGCTGCAATTCCGCAAGTCGCTATCAAATCAAGTACGGAGCCGGACAGCATGGCGACGCCCATCGTGCGCATCGTAGCTTTTCGAAACCGCTCGCTCACAGCATAAACCGTGTCGGCATAGCGCCGCGCCACACCGAACGCCCGCAGCGTGCGCACGCCGCGCAGCGTGTCGATGAAATGGTTCGATAACACCTGGTAGCTTGCATATTGCCGTTCGGCCCGCGCGCGGGCGGAAAGCCCGATCAACACCATGAACAGCACAGCGACGGGAAGCAGGACCAGCAAGATGATGCCCGATACCCAATCGAGCACGAATGCGCACACCAGCACGGGCACGGTAATAGCCATCAGCTCCGCCATCTTCGGCATGATGACGCGGATGTACGATTCGACCTGGTCAACTCCCTGAATCGCTGTATCCGCCAGCACGGGTGACCCCACACGTGCCGCCAAACCTGCTGATCCGCAGAAGATCGTATGCAGCAAGCGGTCACGAAGTTCGGCGGCGCATGCGCGTGCATAGCGATCGAGCAGCGTATCACGCACGAGCACGAGCACGTGACGCACTCCGAAGCAGCCAATGAAAACGGCTATCGCTAACACCTGCTCGCCGAATGTCGCGCCCGCCCAGATATTTGAAAGCGCGCTGGCAAGCGCCAGAGATTGCCCGATGATCGTTCCTGCCTGCACAAGCGCACACAGCGCCAGCAGCGCAAATGTACGCGCTGCATGGGGCAATGCAAACAAGGCGCGGTCAAACATATGGCATCCTCAATGACGGAAGCCCACCATTTGCAGTGCGATGCGACTTCTTCGGTGGAGCACCCATCCAGAATGGGTGCTCCACTTCAACATTACGCGAAGTACGCCACTCCGCCCTCGAAAATGGGCTGGTAGTTCGCATCAGGGATATTCTTGTACAGACCGGCACCGCTGCGCTCCGAGTGGCCCATCTTGCCGAATACGCGCCCATCCGGGCTCGTGATGCCCTCGATGGCCAGCACCGATCCATTCGGATTCACGTCCCAATCCATCGACGGCGCGCCTGCAGTATCTACGTATTGCGTGGCAATCTGCCCTGCAGCAGCCATCTGCGCCAGCAGCTCTTCGCTAGCGACGAAGCGTCCCTCGCCATGGCTGATGGCAACCGTGTGAATGTCGCCTACCGTGCAGCGCGCCAACCAGGGCGACAGGTCGGATGCCACGCGCGTACGCACGATGCGGCTCTGATGGCGGCCGATCGTATTGAACGTAAGCGTCGGGCACGTGTCATCCATTGGACGGATATCGCCGAATGGCACCAACCCCAGTTTCACAAGCGCCTGGAAACCATTGCAGATGCCGAGCATCAAGCCATCGCGGTTGAACAGCAGGTCGCGCACCGCTTCGGTAACGGCAGGCGCACGGAAGAACGCCGTAATGAACTTCGCCGACCCATCAGGCTCGTCGCCGCCCGAGAAGCCGCCGGGAATCATGATGATCTGCGAGTCGCCGATGGCGCGCACGAGTTCTTCGGTGCTCTCGGCAACCGCCGCGGGAGAAAGGTTGTTGATGACGAAGGTCTTGGCGATAGCGCCGGCGCGCTCGAACGCCCGCGCAGAGTCATATTCGCAGTTATTGCCTGGGAACACAGGGATGATGACCCGGGGTTTTCCGCCCAGCAGAGCGGGAGCCTCAGCGGAGCACTCAGCAGGTTCCGCATCCCGTTCGGATAGGTACGTCACCGCCTCAACTATTTCCCCTGCTTGGCGATACGGATACACCGACTCCAGAGCATGCTCCCAAGCTTCTTGCAGCTCGGCCAAATCAACCGTCTCGCCGCCCGCACGAATCTCATAGGCATCCGTCGTGGTGCCGATCAGCCTTACGCCAACGTTCTGCGTCGATTCGGGCATTTCGGCATCGTCGGCGAGTTCCAGAGCAAAGGCGCCATAGGCGGGGATGAACCAGGTATTCGTATCCATGGCGTCATCCACGTCAAGACCGATGCCGTTACCCAGGCACATCTTGAACAGCGCCTCAGCATCGCAACCATAGCCAGGCGTCGATGCCGCAAGCACGGCGCCTTCGCTGATCAGGCGCTCGACCATATCAAGCGCTTCTACCATCGCATCAGGCTCGGGAAGCAGGCCGCACGGCTGATAATACGGGAAAATGCAAACCACACGATGCCCTGCGCCCTTGAACTCAGGCGACACGATATCGTCAACCGAGCCTGTGGCCACTGCAAACGACACGAGCGTCGGAGGTACATCGAGGTCTTCAAAGCTGCCGGACATGGAATCCTTGCCGCCG
>CAYOBD010000071.1:5449-9624 GCA_964402005.1 uncultured Eggerthellaceae bacterium | reverse complement strand
CGATGCACGCTGCACGGTGCTTCCGATCAAGGCCGACGGCAATATGACCGGTGATTTCCAGCAAGGGCACATCGCGGCGCATCTGGCCATCGCACGTACGTTCATCGACCGCAGCGTGCCGGTGCGCCCGCGCACGGCAAATATCTTCGCCGAGAAGCCCGTCGTCACCAACACGCAGCGCAACTTCGATTTGATCAGCGGTTTTCTTGCACGCATGGGCGTGGAGGTGAACTGCCGATTCCTGAATTCCACCACCGTCGAAGAGCTTTCCGGATTCTGCGCGGGCGAGCTGAACATCCCCGCGTACAGCGACTATACGGCGCAGCTGCTCGGGCGGCTGATCCGCGACGAGTTCGGCGGGCGCGTGCTGGAACGCGGCTTTCCCATAGGGCATGACGAGACGCTCGCCTGGCTCGACGAAGTCGCCGCCTTCTACGGGGCACAAGACGCCGTGCCGGGCATCGTCGGCGAGCAACAAGCGCTCTACGACCGCGCCATCGAGGAGCTACACCCGCATCTGGCTGGGAAGAAGCTGATGGTGGTTACGTACAACTGCGAGCTCGACTGGATCCTGAAGACGGCGCTTGACCTGGAAATGGAGATCGTGCGCATCGGCATCCTGAATTACTCGCAAGACGCCGGTTTCCGCACGCGGCTGGATGCCGATTTCCCTGTCGTGGAGGACTACAACCGCTTCGCGCGCGGCGACGAGATCGCGCGGCTTGCCCCCGACGTGCTGCTGACGAACTACGCGTCGGCCACAGCGGGCGATGTGCCCGTGGCCGACACGATTCCGATGTGCCCCGATGCGGGGTTCCTGTCATCCGTGACGCTCGCACGGCGCTGGGCGCGCCTTTTGCGTCTGAAGCTGAAGGGAGGGTGGAAAGATGACGGAAAACTTTTCCAAAAAGCCTTCCTGTAAGGGTGAAACATTGGGGAGACTCCCCGATGAATCATTGGGGAGTCTCCCCAATGATTCACCCATCGAGCCCGACAGCCTGTCCGGAATCATCTTTGCGCTCGAAGGCATCGAGGGCGCAACCGTGCTGCTCAACGGCCCGACCGGCTGCAAGTACTACCATTCGTCGATCTCGGACAGCCAGACGATCCGACAGTTCGAGTTCGATCCGCTGAACTACCCTCTCACGTGGTATTTCGGGCAGCCGCGCGTGCCGTGCACCTATCTGGACAACGGCGACTACGTCTTCGGCAGCGAGCGCAAGCTGACCGAAGCGCTCGAATACTTCGGCAGCGCGCCCGAAACGGGCATGCTCTTCATCGTGAACTCGCCAGGCGCATCGCTGATCGGCGACGATTTGGACGGCATAGTGCGACGGGCGCTGGGCGAGCGGCTCTTCATGACAATCGAGACTCCCGGCTTCTCAGAGGGCATGTGCGCAGGTTTTGAGAAAGCCGCCTGCATGGTCGTGGATCGGCTCGCCTCCACGGAAGAGGCACCCGTCACCGAGCGCACGGTCAACGTTCTGGGCCTTTCGCTCTACCAACGGCATTACACGGGCGACATCGCCGAAATCCGGCGATTGCTCGAGGCGATGGGGCTTTCCGTGAACTGCATGCTGTGCGCAGGAAGCACACCTGACGAGGTGCGCGCCATACCGCAGGCACAACTCAACATCGTGATACATCCCGAGCTGGGGTTGGCAACGGCGCAGCACCTGCAGGAGCGGTTCGGCACGCCATACCTTACGTGTGACGGGCTGCCCATCGGTTTCGCGGCGACCGAGCGTTTCGCGCAGGACATCGCCCGCGCAACCGGCGCCGATCCGAAGCCAGTGCTCGAGGAGTGCCGCGAGGCGCGCAAGCGCGCGTTCTCCTACATTTCGCGGCTGAACTCGCTTACCGGCTTGCCAACCGGCGTGCCCTTCGCTGCAGAGGGCACGTACTCGGAGCTTGCCGCCTATACGGAGTTTCTGCTGGAGTACCTGGCGCTCGTGCCTGTAGCGCTCACGCCGGCCTTCCCGCAGGCGGATTGCGCGCAATCGCGCTTGGAGCGACTGCTCGTAGATGCGGGCTACCCCGACGTACTCGGAGCCGATCCCGTGCAAGCCTCACCCGAGCTCTTCTTCGGCAGCGGCGCAACTATCGCACGGTTGCGCTTGGCTGGCCTGCGTTTCTCCGGCGTGGAAACAATGCTGCCCACGCTCGGATACCTGGACGTGGTACCCAAGACGCACCTGGGCCCGCGCGGCGCTCTGCAACTCGTGGAAGCCGTCCTCAACGGCTTGATGTTTTAAAAAGCCGAACGGGGATACCAAAAGAGCCAAAAGGGAGATTCCCTCTTGGCTCTTTTAGGCATCTGGGTAGATCCCCTGCTTTGCCGGTCATTTGGGGAACCCCCTATCGGCCGACCATTTGGGAACCCCCTGTTTCTTCTTGTACCCCCTACTCGGCTTTTCCGATGCGGTTAACGGTTCTTGCGACCGCGCATGAAGCCGATGGCGACGCCGACAACGATGACGACAACGATCACAGCGACGATGGGGACTAACGGGATGCCGCCCTCATCTGCTGGCTTTTGCTTTTCCACGGCAGCGGGGGCAGAGGTGTCTGCCGAAGTGCCCTGTGCAGGCTCGTTCGCAGCGGCTGGCGCAGCCGCTTCTGCAGCTGCCGGGGCGCCCTCAGTCACGCTGCCAAGCGCAAACGTGAGCATGTAATCCACCTCATGGGGCGAACTCATAGCGGTGGTATCGCCAACAACGGCAAAAGGCTCATCGAAGACGAGAACGGGTATTTGAAACTCCGAATTCGCCATCGGATCCTCATTTACGGGCAGGTACTTTTCACCTTCTACCAACATGTAATCGTAATTCGGGCTACTCCATCGAATCGTGGCCGCAGCATGACCGTCCTTCACCGTCAGCAGCGCCGGGGAATCGACGCTCGCGCGACCGCTTCCACCCTCCATGGTCACATCGACGCTATAGGAGCCGTCAGGCAGGTCAACTTCGGCACCCGTTGCAAACGGATCGGGGCCATCGTCTGCCAAGGCAACACCCAGTCCAAACGTGCACATAAACGCGAGCGCCATTGCGCACAAGATGCCTGCAAGCACGCCGAACCGAACCCTATAAGCAACCATACGATCGAACCTCCCTTATCCGAGCAAACCCGCGTTTCGCATACGCGGACGCAGCACTGTTTCGCGCGCCCGATTCCCAATCAGGCAGCACGCGCATTCCGCTTTCCCAAGTATACGTCGCCGACCCAAGAATAGAACCAAACGTGATAAAAACAGCTTATCAAGTCGACTCTTGCGTGGGCATACGAAACGATTCCCGAGTGGCAATCGATGTAGAAACTGTCCCTTTGCACTGGAAGAGCGACACAACAATGGTCTCTATCACAGAATGCAAGCAAGTTTCTTCTCCCCAACTCCGCACGGGAAGAAGATGTCGTAAAATACAGTCAGCATGTACAGAAAAGTCCCAACGATTAAGGAGGGCGTATGCTCACAGCAAGAGAGAACCTGTTCGAGACCCTGAAACCCGATGGACATCCCGATCGCTACGTTAACCAGTACGAGGCGTTCAACTTGATGTTCCATCCCCGCATGACGCATCTGGGCGGCTGCTCGAAGGTCGGCGACATCTGCAAGATCACCGACTGGGGCGTGTATCAGTCGTGGCCCGAGGGCACGCCTGGCCAGTTCCCCGTGCATGACGAGGAGCACCTGCTGGTCAAGGACATCGAGAACTGGCGTGACTACGTCAAGGCGCCGTCGTTGAAGTACCCCGAGGCCGAGTGGGAAGTCTGGCAGGGCATCTACGAGCAGTCCGCCGACCCGCGCGCCATCTCCACCGCGATGGTCATCCCGGGCATCTTCGAGCAGACGCATCATATGTGCTCGATGGTCGAGGTCCTGGTTGCTTACATGACGCTCGAGGACGAGATGCACGACATGATCAAGTACCTGCTGGAGTGGGAGCTTGAGATGGCCGAGGGCATCTGCTCGCATCTGCATCCCGAGGGTATGCTGCACCATGACGACTGGGGCAGCGAGACGAACTCGTTCCTGCGTCCGGAGATGTTCGAGGATTACTTCCTGGAGCCCTACAAGGAGCTTTACGGATACTATCACGACCACGGCGTGAAGGTCATCGTCCACCACTCCGACAGCTACTGCGCCAACCTCGTGGACTACATGATCGAGATGG
>CAYOBD010000071.1:0-5428 GCA_964402005.1 uncultured Eggerthellaceae bacterium | reverse complement strand
AACAACGTGCCCGAGCTGGTCAAGAAGTACAAGGGCCAGATCACGTTCATGGGCAACATCGACAACAAGGACGTCGACTTCGAGGGCTGCACGGAAGAGGACGCGAAGAAGGTTGCGCGCCGTGCGACGAGCGATGTTCCCGAGCTGGGCTCCTACATCCCCTGCATCAACCAGGGCGGCCCGGGTTCGGTGTACCCCGACCGTTATCAATGGCTTGCCGACGAGATCGACGTCATCAACTCCGAGAAGTTCGGCTTCAGCGTCGAGGAGATTCAGAACGCTCGTCTGCCGCATCAGCTCATTTTCTAAGCTTTGCAAGCGGCGACAACGCGATGCAATTGAAAGGCGGCCCCAAGCGGGCCGCCTTCTTATTGTGGACCGGCGTATGGTGGAAAAAAGTTCCTGGAAGAGTTTTCCACGCGAATCACGAGTGGAAAAAAGTTCCTGGAACTTTTTTCCACTTTGGAACTATTTTCCGCTTATGCGCTCAGGATGCGGGGCGCGACCTGCTTCTTGCGCGAGAGGATGCCGGGCATCCATGTGCCGCCCTCGCCCGTGCATTGGATGCCGAACGCGCGGTTCACTAGGCGCAGATCGCCGACAGCGATGAACTGGCTGCCCTCGGCGATGATGTCGGTCACCAAAAGCAGCACCATCGTATAGCCGCCTTCTTTCATGCGCGCTTCCATGTAAGCGCGGATCTCTTTTTCTCGCGCCATGACAGCATCGAGGTTCACGGTCTCGTGCTGGGCGATCAGCACGGTCTCATCGCCGATCGAGAACTCCTTCGCATCAGCGCCGACCAGCTTCTCCATGGGCATGTCGTCATCGCCGCCCCGATACGAGAACACCTTCATGCCGAACTGTGTGACGTCGGTCTCCAGGATACCCGCCAGGAATTTGGCGATCCTGCGATCGGTCTGCGTCGTGGTCGGCGATTTCAGAATGACCGTGTCCGTCATGATCGCCGACAGCAGAACCTCGGCGATATCAGTCGGAATGAACACGTTATGGCGCTGGAACTCCTGCGTAACGATTGTGGCCGACGAACCCACCGGCAGATTTATGAACCGGATGGGGTCAGCCGTGGAAACGTCGGCGATGCGGTGATGGTCGATGATCTCGACCACATCGGCCTGCTCGATGCCGTTGGCCGCTTGGCGCCGCTCGTTATGGTCGACCAGAATCACCTTGCGGCGCGGACGCGTCGCCACATCTGAACGCGTGACAATGCCGATCGGGAAGCCCTCGTCGTCGATGACGACAGCCTCGCGCAGAGGCGTCGCCATCAGGTCCTCGATCGCCTCATCCAGCTTGTCGTCGGCGCTGAGCGTAAGCACTTCGGCCTCGCAGAGCTCGTGCACCTTCTGGTCAAGCGACGCAATCAGATTGCTGGCCACGGCGAATTCGCTTGCACCTTCGTCGAGCGCGTCGGTCGAGGCGATGTAGCGCTCTGCGATCATGCGGGTGGTGATCAAGCCGCAGTAGGCCCCGTCACCGTCCGTCACGACGAGCGCACGCACGTTGTGATGGCGCAGCATGCGGCCTGCCGTAAGCAGCGTAGCGTCGCGATCGACGGAATACGGGTTCGGCGTCATTACATCAGACACACGCGCATACAAGTTCGCCACGACGCGCGGCGCCTCGATGCCGACCTCCTCCAAGATGCGCACCGTCTCCTGCGGCAGCGGCCCCAGGCGAGCCGGCACATACACGGGGCGCTCCTCCCCTTCTGCCGTCGAGCGCTTTGCCAGCTCGTTTTTCAGATACGCATACGCTATCGCCGAGCAAATGGAATCGTTATCCGGGTTCTTATGGCCCAGTACTAATATAGGTTGCATTGCCTCTCCCTTTCCTTTCTGCATAGTGTATCGCAAGGAGAACGGGACATACGCTTCCTGATGAACGCTTCACAGAAGCGGGGCGGGCGATGGTACAGGGCTGTAGCAGGGGTGTACCAAATGGTGCATTGCTGTTGCAGGGGTGTACCATTTGGTACAGGGCTGTTGCAGGGGTGTACCACCCCACCCCATCAGGCATTCTTGAGTTTCCGTGCGCTTGCAGCCGTAGACATGGCGAGCAGCAGGACGCGTGGTATCGTAGGTTTTCCATCCGCATTCCCGCAACGGAAAGGTCCGCCCTATGCTCGATATCGACTCTCTGAATCCTGCGCAGCGCGAGGCAGTGCTGTGCACGGAAGGACCACTGTTGGTACTGGCAGGTGCAGGATCCGGCAAAACGCGCGTGCTCACATACCGCATCGCCCATATCATCGACGACTTGGATGTTGCGCCATGGGAGGTGCTCGCCATCACGTTCACCAATAAAGCGGCTGCCGAGATGCGCGAACGCCTGAGCCAACTGGTCGGTCCGCGCACACGGGGCATGTGGGTATCCACCTTCCATAGCATGTGTGTGCGCATGCTGCGCGCCGATGCCGAGCTGCTCGGATTCACGCGCAATTTCACCATCTACGACGACACAGACAGCAAGAACCTGATGAAGTCGATCATGTCCGAGCTTGATATCGACCCCAAACGCTTCCCGCTGAACACGTTGCGCAACCGTATTTCCCAAGCGAAAAACGAGTTGATCGTGGCTGGCGACTTCGCGGACACGGCGGTCGACCCCGTAGGCAAAGTGTGCGCTCGCGTCTACACGCGTCTGCAGGAGCGCCTGCGCGCGGCCAATGCTTTCGACTTCGACGACTTGCTGCTGTACGCATATCTGCTGCTGAAACATCATCCCGAAGTGCTCGCAGCATACCAGCAGCGCTTCCGCTACATCCACGTGGACGAGTACCAGGACACGAACCACGCGCAGTACGAAATCTGCCGCCTGTTGGCCGCAGCGCATCGCAACATCATGGTCGTGGGCGACGACGACCAGTCCATTTACTCATGGCGCGGCGCAGACATCCGCAACATCCTGGAGTTCGAAAAGGACTACCCGACCTGCACCACCATCAAGCTGGAGCAGAACTATCGCAGTGCCGGCAACATCCGGGCAGCAGCGAACGCCGTTATCGCCAACAACATCAACCGCAAGCCAAAACGACTGTTCACCGACGCGGGTGATGGCGAGAAAATCCAGGTGTTCATGGCATCCGACGAGCGCGACGAAGGGCGCTGGGTGGCAGGGCGCATTGAGAAGCACCACGACGAAGGCACGCCGTACGACCAGATGGCCGTCTTCTACCGCACGAACGCGCAGAGCCGCATGCTCGAGGACATGTTCCTGCGCGCGGGCGTGCCGTATCGCATCGTGGGCGGCACGCGCTTCTTCGAGCGCGCCGAGATCAAAGACGTGATGGCCTACCTCACACTCGCCGTGAACCCCGCCGACGACGTAGCGGCCCTTCGTGTGGTGAATGTGCCGCGGCGCGGCGTGGGAAAATCCACGGTGGAATACGTGCAGCAGCAGGCGCATACGATGGGCATCACGTTCATGGCAGCCGCCGAGCTATGCCTTGCAGACGAGTCGCTGCGCCCGGCAAGCCGCCGCGCGCTCGGCGAGTTCGTACAGATTGTGCGCGAGTCGGCCGATTACGGCGGGGACTTGCGCAAGGTCGTCGAGATGATCATCGACAAGGCAGGCCTGATTGAAGCGTTGCAGAATGAGCGCACCGACGAGGCGAACGGGCGCATCGAGAACATAAAGGAGTTCCTGGGCGTTGTGGATGAGTTCGTGGAAACCCACGACGAGGACGACGCCCTGTACGAGGCTCCGCACGCTGTCAGCGTTGGCAGTAGCTTCGGCGCCGCAGCTGGCAACGGCAGCAGTGCTAGCACCGACGATGCGGCCGACGCTGGTGAAAACACCGATGCTGGCAACGACGACGCCAATGCGAGCACCGACGTCGGCACCGACGAACCTGCGCGCGTGCTGCGCGGCGACAGCTTAGCCGATTTCATCGAGTGGGTGCGTTTGCGCACCGACCTGGACTCCGTCTCCGAAGACGGGCGCGCAGTCACGCTCATGACCATCCACGCCGCCAAGGGCCTGGAATTCGACTGCGTGTTCGTGACAGGTATGGAGGAGTCAATCTTTCCACATATGAACTCGATGTTCGAAGAGTCCGGCATCGAGGAGGAGCGCCGCTTGGCCTACGTGGCCATCACGCGGGCTCGCAAGCAGTTGTACCTGACGGCAGCTTCACAGCGCCAGCTGTATGGCCAGACGAACGTGAACCCGGTGTCGCGCTTCCTGCGCGAGATTCCCGAGGAGCTGCGACAGACCACCGGCGTCGGTTCGGCTGGCTTTTCCGGCACAGGCTGGGAGAAACGCGGAAGCCGCCGCGGCATCTCGGGCTCAGGCACCGAGGCGGGCGCAGGCCGCGTGTACGGCCGCTCGAGCGCCTACGGCTCCGGTGAGCGCGCCCGCGATGCCCGCACGGGCCTTTCCGCCGCCGCGCAGAAGAAGGAGGGCGCTGCTCAGACGTTCGCCGTCGGCGACAAGGTCGACCACAAGACCTTCGGCCGCGGTGTTGTGAAGAAAGTCGACGGCGACACCATCCACGTTCACTTCGACAAGAGCGGCCAAACGAAGAAGCTCCTGAAAGACTACGCCCCCATCGTAAAGATCGGCTAGCAGCAAAGTGGAACAATTCCAAAGTGGAAAAAAGTTCCTGGAACTTTTTTCCGTGCACAATCGGAGGTTGGAATGCCAATCCGTCGAAAAGGCGAAACAGGGTACTTTCACGCAACCGTAAGAAGTGCAGGAAAGATTCCTCTGTTCGAAGACGATGAAGATCGCAAGGCTTACTTGCGAATCATGCGCGCCGCCCGAGACGCAGCGGACGTACGCATCCTAGCTTGGGTGCTTATGACAGACCATGTCCACATCATTATTGATTGCAAGGACAACCCCGAATCCTTAAGCAGCTTCATGTACTTCCTGAATAAGAAGTACTCAGTGCTTTTCAACAATAAGACTGGCAGAAGCGGACATTTGTACAAAGGCAGCTTCTGGAGCAAACCCATATCAACTGATAGCCAGTTAATTGCAACCGTACATTACGTCCACATGAACCCCGAAAAAGCAGGCATCGCTCCCATGAGGACGTATCGATGGAGCTCTTATCAAGAATATGCGGGCAAACGATGGGTCGTAGACACCAGCACGATCCTGACCATGTTCGGTTCATTCGAAGATTTCGATGCCTACAAAGGGTCATCGGAGAATGCGGTGCGACAGCAAAGACGCGCTTCCCATACGGACGAAGAAGTGCTTACGTTGGCGCTCGAATATGCAGGGTGCTCTTCTTCTGACGAACTCCGCAGCCTTCAGATTGCCGAACGCAACCGAATCATCAAAGCATTGCGCGCTGATGGCGTAGCAGTTGCCCCGATTGCTCGTGTATTCGGCATCGGCATCTCGACAGTTTCCCGCAGCTCGAATTTGCAAATGTGGAAAAATCTTCCTGGAA
>CAYOBD010000070.1:0-9627 GCA_964402005.1 uncultured Eggerthellaceae bacterium | reverse complement strand
TCGCTCAACCAGATCATCATGCTGCGTCGTACCGAATCAGCAATTGTTTTTGTGCAGCAACTTGGGCGCGGTTTGAGAATCTACGATGGCAAAGAGTACACGCTTGTTCTGGACTTCATCGGCAATTATCAGAAGAACTATCTTGTTCCGATTGCGCTTTCGGGCGATCGAAGCTACAACAAAGACAATCTGCGCAAAGCTGTTAAAGAGGGCACCACGTTAATTCCTGGCTGCTCGACGATCAGCTTTGATCGCATTTCGGAAGCAAGAATTTTCAAGGCGCTCGAGCAAGGCAAGTTCGGGCAAGCAAAACTCATCCGAAGCGAATACGAGCATCTAAAGCAAATACTCGGGCGCATACCGGCGCTTCTAGATTTTGATGAGAATGAATCCATTGACCCCATGATCATCATCAGGAAATACGGTTCATATCCCGCCTTTCTCCAGAAAAATGATTCTGACAGCAGTTATGCATTTGGGGATCGCGAACTCAGCATGCTCAAGTTCATTAGCCAGAAATTGGCTGGAGGCAAACGCCGCGAAGATTTGGAGTTGCTCAAGCATCTCATAAACGATAGACCGGCCAAGGGATACGTTTTGCCACGTGCAAGCAAGAACAGGGTATTCGCAGAGCGTATGGCTTCTGTTGCTAATGTACTTTGTGGTTCGTTTTCGTCCTCCGGGGAAGAGCTTCTCGATTGCAATAATGGGACCGTGCATCTCAGCCGCCGTTTTGAGAGGGCGCTAGAAGACGAGTCATTTAAACAGTGTGTACTTGATGCGATAGAGTTTGGACTCTCGCGTAATACTCGTGATTATGCAGAAACGTATAAGGACACCGACTTCGTGCTGAATGCTAAGTACACACGTGAAGAGATCTGTCGACTTCTTCACTGGGACAAAGAGCCAAATTTCCAGAACATCGGTGGTTACTTCCACGATAGGGCAACGAACACCTTCCCGGTTTTCATCAACTACGAGAAGGACCCTTCCATCAGCATTACGACAATGTACGAGGATAGATTCGTATCTGATCAAGAGTTAATCGCAATTTCTAAGAGCAACCGAAGAGTATCTTCTCCAGAAATAGTCAACCTTGCTCATGCTGACGAGAATGGGATGCGGTGTTTCCTTTTCGTGCGAAAGAACAAGGAAGACAAAGATGACGGGACCGAATTCTACTTCCTTGGTGAGATGCATCCGACTGGTGATTTCCATCCGATAATTATGCAGGGGACGACAACGAATGCAGTTGAGATAACGTATCGACTGGAGACGCCCGTGAGAGGCGATCTGTACGACTACTTCCTGAGCGACCTTGATGTGGACGCTTAAATAACCGAGGCTGCCTTAATGGCTTCGACCACTTGAATATCTGCGGGTAGCCATTTCACTTCGTCAAGATGTGTGGCGTTCAGCCATTTTGCGGCATGGTGTTCGAGAAGCTCGAATTTGTTATCCTCGAGAGAGCAGATGTAGCAGCGCATGCTCAGATGGAATGTTTCATAATCGTGCTCTGCAGTGCAAAGATAGCTTTCTACGACAATAGAGGCGTTTAATTCTTCGTGTATTTCTCGGATAAGCGCTTGTTCGGGTGTTTCTCCGTTATCGACTTTGCCACCAGGAAACTCCCACCAGCCTTCGAATTCGCCATATCCGCGTTGCGTGGCAAGTATGGTGCCATCTCGAACGATGACTGCCGCCACAACCTCTACTCGCTTTAAGCTCATCTGTACGCTCCGTTCTGAATCGCCGAATTAGCGATTTGATATCCCGATTGTCGCACGAACGGAAGCGCATGGGGGCTTTTTCAATCATTAAGCAAGATTTCAAAGCTACTCGCGGCGCGTTACAGCCTAATGTGGTGTTTTGGCAGACTATTTCGTAGCATTCTGAATGCTTACTGTTTTGCTTGGCAGCCCGATGATGTATGCGTTATGTTGCTCGAATTCAAGCCTACAAATACATCGACACAGTCAGCTGCACAGCTACGAACCCGATAACGGCTCCTGCGATTGCTGCTGCAATCGCAGCGGGGCCCATTTTCCTCGACGAATGATAGTAGACTGCACAGCAGATGCCGACGACGAGCGTCATCAGCCCACCGGTCGAGTACCCCGAAAAGCCGTATGACCTTGCTGCGAACATGCTGGTGACGGCGCAGCAGATAAACCCTAAAACCCAGCACAGGAAGAACGCGCCGATCGTTGCGCCCGCGCCTGGCTTCTCCGGTTTCTGTGTATCGAACTCGCTCATAATCGCTTCCTTTCATCTCGTTATCGTCTGGTTGCAATCTAAGGCTTTGCCTTCCCGGCCATTGGGCAATGCGCGGAAACGGGCTCAGTCCGAGGATTCCGAAGCCGCCCGTTCGGCTTTCCGCTCGCCCTGTTCTGCATCTCATGTGGCGTTTCCGTGGTCGGGGAGGGAATCGTTGCAGCGGCCTGCGGGCTTTGCTATTATGTCATGTCGCGTGTTAAAGGGATTTACGTGCTGGACAGCATGTCCGGCCTGAAGAAGGAGATAGAGAGATGGCAGTACCTAAGCAACGTATGGGCCGTATTCGTACCCGCACCCGCCGTGCGACGCATGACCGCATGGATGCGCCGGCGCGCAGCGTTTGCCCGCAGTGCGGCGAGGCAAAGCTTCCGCATCGCGTGTGCCCGAACTGCGGCTACTACCGCGACCGCGAGGTCATCGAGACCGAATAAATTCATTTTGTTTGCAATCGAAAAGACCCCCGTATGCTTTGACAGCTGCGGGGGTTTGCCGTTTATTAAGGAGTAACCCATGGCACAAGCAGTCATCATTTCCGTCGATGCGCTCGGCGGCGACAACGCCCCCGACGTCGTGCTCGAAGGCGTGCGCGCCGCACTCGAGGCAGACAAGGACCTGGCCGTCATCCTGTGCGGTCCCGACGAGGTCGTAACCCCGTTCGCGGCCGAGGTCGACCGCTGCGAGGCGCGTGCAACCACCGAGGTCGTCACCATGGCCGAGCATCCCGCAAACGCCGTGCGCAAGAAGAAGGATTCGTCTTTGGTGGTCGGATGCCGCCTGGTAAAGGACGGCGTGGCGGATGGGTTCTTCTCCGCCGGCTCCACCGGCGCCTGCCTGGCAGCCGGCACGCTCGTGATCGGGCGGATCAAGGGCATCGCGCGTCCGGCGCTTGCAACGGTGGTGCCTTCTCCCATCAAGCCCACGGTGCTTACGGACGTGGGCGCCAATGCCGACTGCAAGCCTGAGTACCTCGTGCAGTTCGCGCAGATGGGCGCCATCTATGCGCGCAAGATGCTCGGCGTGGAAGAGCCGCGCATCGGCCTGCTCAACATCGGTGAGGAGGAGACGAAGGGCTCGCAGTTTGCCCAGGATGTGCATGCGTTTCTGCGCGAGCAGGTGCCGGGTTTCGACGGCAATGCGGAAGGGCGCGATGTGATCGCCGGCGAGTTCGACGTCATCGTGTCGGACGGCTTTACCGGCAACGTGTGCCTGAAAACGATCGAGGGCACGGCGAAGGTGCTGTTCAGCGAGATCAAGTCGATCATGAAGAAGTCGGCCATCACGAAGCTGGGCGCGCTCACCATGAAGGGCGGCTTGTACGACCTGAAGGCCAAGATCGACCCCGACGCTTTGGGTGGCGCGCCGCTGCTCGGCGTGAAGGGCGCCTGCATCGTGGGCCATGGCTCTTCGAACGCGCGTGCCGTGAAGAACGGCATCCTGACGGCTGCCAGCATCGTGCGCGAGAACGTCGCCGGCCTGATCGCCGAAACCGTTTAGGGTTCCAGCGAACGAGCCGGGCGCAAACCGTGCTGCAGACTCAGTGAGCCGGGTGCCTGGTACCCGGCTCATTCTCTAGGATTCCGCTTCGCTGCGCGGTTTCGCATTCTTTTGCGGGCCGCGCGGTGCAATATTCTGACCGATACTGATGACTTCTGAATTAATCGCGCAAACCACCGAAGCGTTCGCCTGAATCTGATTCGCAACAGTACAATACAAGATTGGAGTAGCATGGCCGAAGCGCATGCGCTTGCGTGCTTTTCGGTCATGCTGATTCAGTCGAGAATCAGGATGAACGGGGTTTGTTTTGAACGACGAAGAGCGAAAGAAGCTCGATGCTGCCCAGGGTATTCTGGGTTACGCATTCAACAACGAGGCGCTTCTTCTATCTGCGATTACGCATCCATCGGCAACCGAGGGACGCGCCGTCAAGTATTCCTACGAGCGCTTGGAATTCTTGGGTGACAGCATCTTGGGCGCCATCGTGGCGAACATCGCCTTCAACAGCTACCACGACTTGGACGAAGGTGGCCTGACGCGCGTGAAGGTGGCGCTTGTGTCTGGCTCGAGCCTCGCGGAGGTGGCGGAAAGCCTGGGGTTCGCCGATGTCATCGTGTTCGGCTCGTCTGAGACGGGCACGGGCCGGCGCGGTCTTCATTCCGCGCTCGAGAACGTTTACGAGGCTTTGGTTGCCGCGCTGTTCCTTGATGGCGGGCTGGATGCGGCCCAGGGATTCGTCGAGCGCACGCTGATTCCGCGCATGACCGAGGACATGGCGCGCGAGCCCGAAAACCCCAAGAGCGCTCTGCAGGAGCGCTTGCAGGAGGACGGCATCACGCCCACGTACCGCCTGGTGGAAACGCAGGGTCCGCCGCATGACCGCACGTTCGTCGCGCAGGTGTTCGCCGGCGAGCAGGGTCTGGCGCAGGGTACGGGCCGCACGAAGAAGGAGGCCGAGAGCCAAGCCGCCAAGAGCACGCTCGCCCGTCTGGGGGAGTTTTTGGGCATCGTCATGGACGATAAGGAGCGCGAGGCGAGCAAGGCAGCCGCGCAGCAGGCGAAGGCCGAGAAAGCCGACGCGAAGATGCAGGCACGGGCCGAGCGGGCCGATGCCAAGCAGCAGGCGCGGGCCGAGAAGGCCGATGCGAAACAGCAGGCTAAGGCGGAGAAGGCGCAGGCGCGCGCCGACAAGCGCGAACGCAAGCAGGCTGCGAGGCGCTCGCAGCAGAGCAGCTGATATGGAGTGAATGCGACGTGCATCTTAAATCGCTGATATTGAAAGGCTTCAAGTCGTTCGCCGACCGGGCCGTTCTGCAGATGGAGCCTGGCATCACGGCGATCGTCGGCCCGAACGGTTCGGGCAAGTCAAACATTTCGGACGCCGTGCTGTGGGTGCTCGGCGAGCGCAACGCGCGCAATCTGCGCGGCCAGGCGATGGAGGACATCATCTTCTCGGGGTCGGCGGCGCGCCATGCCGTGTCGATCGCCGAGGTGGAGCTCGTGCTGGACAACTCGGACGGCACGCTGCCGGTCGATTTCGACGAGGTGTCCATCGCGCGGCGCATGTATCGCAACGGAGAATCTGAATACCTGATCAACGGCGTGATATCGCGTCGTATGGACGTGCTCGACATCCTGCACGACACGGGGTTGGGCACGGGCACCCACTCGATCATCTCGCAGGGCAGCTTAGATACGATCCTGCAATCGCGGCCCGAGGACCGCAGGGCCCTGATCGAGGAGGCCGCCGGCGTTCTGAAGCATAAGCAGCGCAAGGAGAAATCCGCACGCAAGCTCGAGCGCATGGACAACCATCTGGCGCGCGTGCGCGATGTCGTGGCGGAGATCGAACGCCAGCTCGCGCCGCTCGAGCGCAAGGCGAAGCGCGCCGAGGCGTATAAGGTTGCCTCTGCCGAGCTGGCCGAGCTGAAGCTGGCGCTGGCTGTGGACGATTTGCGCCGGCTGCAGGAGCTTTGGGAGAGCATCTGCTCGTCGGAGCAGGTTCTGTCAGAGGAAGTGGGCGAGCTGCGTGCATCGGTCGATGCGGCCGAGCAGCGCTCGATCGATCTGCAGAGTTTGATCCGCCAGGCATCCGAGGATGCCGGCGCACTTACGCGCCAGCAGCGTCGGGCCGAATCCATCGCCGAGCGCCTGGAAGGCGTGGAGATGGTCATCGGCGAGCGTCGGCGTACGGTGCGGGGATACGAGGCAGACGCGCAGGCGACGCTTGCCGGCCAGGCGGAGCGCAAGCAGGCTGCAGCGCGCGAGCTCGAACTTGCAAGCGAGCAGCTTGCTGCGGTTGAGGCCGAGGCGCAGGCGGCTAACGAGACGCTGGGCCGCATGGAGACCGAGCGCGAGACAGCGGCGACGGCGATGCGCGAGGCGCAAAGCGAGCTTGATCGGCTCGGGCGCGAGATGCGCTCGCTCGAGACGCTGCTCGATGAGGCGCGCCATAAGAAGGCCGAGCTGCAGGAGGATGTTTCTTCGAGCATCGCACATGGCCGCCTCATCGATGCGCGCAAGGCGGAACTGACTTCTGATTTGGAGCGCGCGCAGGCGGAATACGACGCCAAAGCTGCAGAAGAGCGGCAGGCGCGTGAGCTTCTGCAGGAATGCGAGGAGCGCGACCGTGCGGCGCGTGCGGCGCTGGGCACCGGTTTGGATGCGCGGGATAGCGCACGGGCGCAGCGCGATGCATCCGAGGAGAGCCTGCGGGTTGCGCAGGCCGAGATAAAGGCGATCGAGCAGGCGCAGCGTGCGAGCCGCGCCGACAACCCGTCGCTCGAATGGCTCATGGATGGCGCGGACGGCGTGGGCGAGGGGCTTGCCCCCGTCGCGCGTGCGCTGAAGGCGCCTGCGAACCTGGAGCGGCTGGTCGAGCACCTGCTGGGTGCCGACCTCGAGGCGCTGGCTGCAAGCGATCCCGATCGCGCGCGTGCGGTGGCCGATGCGTTGGCATCGGGCGCACGGCGCGGCGATGTGGCGTTGGTGCTCATGAGCGATGCTGCGGCACGGGCGTGCCCCGATGCTGCACGCGCGGAGGGCGGCCATCCGCTCATAGACGATTTGACGTATCCGGCCGACTGGGATCGGGCCGTACGGGCGCTGCTCGGCGACGTGGTCGTGTGCTCGTCGCGCAAGCAGGCGTTCGAGGCCCATGCGAAAGATTCGCTGGGCTGCCGCTTCATCTCCGTCGACGGTACGGTGGTGTGGCCCCAGGGCAAGGTGACCATCATCGGCGCAGCGCCAGAGCACGATGAAGGCGTACTGGCGCGCGAGAGGCGCCTGGCGAACGCGAAGGGCGCCCGCGACGGTGCGCAGAGCGCGTGCGAAGCGGCCCGCGCGTCGGTCGAGGAGGCCGAGGAGGCCTATCGCAATGCTCAGGCGGAAAGCCTGAAGGCGAGCCAGCAACTGGCCGAGCAGCGCGGTGCGGCGCAGGCGGCGCAGGCAGATGAGCAGCGTGCGAAGGCGCGCTTGGCTTCGGTTGCCGCCGAGATCGAGGATATCGAGCGCCAGCGCGAGCAGGCGACCCGCGCGCTTGAGGCGCTGCGGCCGGGAATCGAGGACGCTCAGGCCAAGATAGACGAGGTCGAGCAGCGCCGTGCGGCCTGCCAGGAGCAGCATGCGGTGCTGTCGGACCGTCTGGCGCCTCTGCGCGACGAGGCGGAGCGCTTGTCCGAGCAGCTCGCTGAGGCGCGCCTTTCGGCTGCAACTCTTACGGAGCGCTTGGCGTATGCGCAGCGCATCCGCGATTCGCGCATGCAGGATGTGCGCACCATCGACCTCGATACGGCCGAGGCGCGCAGGACGGCCGCCGTGAAGGCGGAGGCGGGCAGGCGGGCCGAACCGCTGCTCGCGGTCATCGGCGAGCTGGCGCGCACGCTGAGGGCGCGTGCAGGCGTGCTGGATGCGGCCATCGCCCAATCCGAGGGCGCTGCCAGCGACGTGCATGCCCAGGCGGATGCGGCGCGCCGTGCCGCGCGGGAGGCCCGCGACGGCTACGACGATGCGCAGGCGCGCATCGCGCAGGTGCGTGTTGAGAAGGGCCGCCTGGAGGTTCAGGTGGATGCGGCCGTGCGTGCGGTGACGCAGGATTGCGCCACGCCGCTCGATCGCGCGCAGGACCTGCCGCAGCTAGAGGATCGCGCTGCGGCCGAAGACGACGTCTTCCGTCTGGAGCGGCGCATCAAGAACATGGGCGTCATCAACCCCGATGCGGCCGAGGAGTACCGCCAGCTGAAGGAGCGCTACGATTTCCTGGCCGGTCAGATGCAGGATATGGAAACGGCGCGCAAGTCGCTTGCGCGCATCGAGCACGTGATCGACGTGCGCATGAAAGAGGATTTCTCCCGCACATTCGACCAGGTGAGCGAGAATTTCTCCGAGATCTTCGGCGTGCTGTTCCCCGGCGGGCAGGGCTCGCTGGTCTTGGAGGATCCCGACGACCTGGAGAACACGGGCGTGGAAGTGGTCGCGCAGCCGCGCGGCAAGCGCATCACGAAGATGATGCTGATGAGCGGCGGCGAGAAGTCGCTGACGGCGCTCGCGCTGCTGTTCGCCGTGTATCGCACGCGCTCGACGCCGTTCTACATCCTGGACGAGGTCGAGGCGGCGCTCGACGATACCAATCTGCGGCGCTTGATGTCGTACGTCGACGAGCTGCGCGATTCGACGCAGCTCATCATGATCACGCACCAGCGGCGCACGATGGAGATGGCAGACGTGCTGTTCGGTGTGTCCATGCAGGCCGACGGCGTGACGAAGGTGATCAGCCAGAAGCTCGAGCGTGCGCTCGAGCAGGCGGAATAGAAGGGGAGATGCGCAGGCGCCCGGCGTTTGCGCATTTGCGGCGATAGGAGATAGGCATGGGTCTGTTCAACCGGTACTCGGACGGCATGAAGCGCTCGCGCATGAGCTTCCGCGAGAAGATGCGGGTGCTGCTCGGTCGCGGTCCGGCGGTCGACGAGGAGTTCTGGGAGGGTCTCGAGGAGACGCTGATCCTTTCCGACATGGGCGCGGCGCCGGCATTGAGCATCGTCGGCAAGCTGCGCGAGGATTCGACGCGCATGGGTCTGCGCGATGCCTATGAGGTGCTCGACCGTCTGAACGATTACATCGCCGATGAGTTCGCCAAGGGCGGCGACTACATCCTGAACGGTGAGAAGACCATCGTGCTGTTCGTAGGCGTCAACGGCTCCGGCAAGACCACCACGGTGGGCAAGCTTGCCAAGGAAGCGCGCGAGAAGGGCCGCACGGTCGTGCTCGGCAGCGGTGACACGTTCCGCGCCGCCGCCATCGAGCAGCTCGAGATTTGGGCGCAGCGCGCCGACGTGCCGCTGGTGGCCCGTGAGCGCGGCAGCGACCCCTGCCAGCGTGTGCTACGAGACGGTAGAGCTTGCCGAGAAGATGGACGTCAACATGGCGCTGATCGATACGGCTGGCCGTCTGCATACGTCGGCCGACCTGATGCGCGAGCTGGGCAAAGTGGTCAACGTCGTGCGCAAGCGCGCAGGCGATATCCCGGTGTTCACCGTGCTCGTGATCGATGCGACGACCGGCCAGAACGGCCTTGCGCAGGCGCGTGAGTTCAACGAGGCGCTGCAGCTCGACGCCGTTATCATCACGAAGATGGACGGCACGGCCAAGGGCGGCATCGCGTTGGCGGTTTCACATGACCTGCAGCTGCCCATTATCAAGCTGGGCGTGGGCGAGGGCATCGATGATCTGAAGGATTTCGACGCGTACGAGTACGCCGCCAGCTTGGTCGGCGACTACGGGCGAGAGGAAGAATAGCGATGGGGCGGTGACAACGGGGACGGAGGGTTCTGTCATCGCGCCGTCGATGGCGGCGAGATG
>CAYOBD010000069.1:3278-9700 GCA_964402005.1 uncultured Eggerthellaceae bacterium | reverse complement strand
GGAACCTGGGCACCCTGGGCGGCAACATCTGCCAGGACGTGCGCTGCTGGTTCTACCGCTATCCGCATGAGGCCGGCGACCGTCTGATTTGCCGTCGCAAGGGCGGCGACACGTGCTACGCCGTGCAAGGCGACAACCGTTATCATTCCGTCTTCGGCGGCATGAAGTGCGGCGCCAATCCGTGCACGAAGGCCTGCCCGGCTGGCACCGATATCCCCGCGTACATGGAACAGCTCAGGCTCGGCAATCCTGCCGGTGCTGCGCAGATTCTCATGAACGTGAACCCGATGCCCTGCATCACGGGTCGCGTATGCGCGCACTTCTGCCAGGAGGAATGCAACCATGCAGGCGGGCACGAGTCGGTAGCCATCCGCAACGTCGAGCGCGGCGTGGGCGACTTCGCCCTTGCCAATCCCGACAAGTTCTATCAGGCGCCTGCTCAGGAGACTGGCAAGAAGGTCGCCATCATTGGTTCGGGCCCCTCGGGTCTGTCGGCTGCGTTCTATCTGCGCCAGGCCGGCAATGCCGTCACCGTGTACGACAGCAAAGAGGAGCCGGGCGGCATGCTGATGTACGCCATCCCCGACTACCGTCTGCCCAAGGAAATCGTCCGCAACTACGTCAACGTCCTTAAGGGCATGGGCATCGAGTTCGTGTGCAGCACCAAGGTCGGCGAGGACATCATGCCCGCCGATATCGAGGCGCAGTTCGACAGCGTCTATTACGCCACGGGCACCTGGAAGCGTCCGGTCCTGGGCCTCGCAGGCGAGGAACTCACCGTTTTCGGTCTGGACTTCCTGGTCGATGTGAGCAAGTGGATGGACGGCAAGGTTGGCCAAGAGGTGCTCGTCACCGGCGGCGGTAACGTTGCTATGGACGTCGCCATCACGGCCAAGCGCCTGGGCGCCAAGAAGGTTGTCATGGCTTGCCTCGAGCAGGAATACGAGATGCCCGCCGGCAAGGAAGAGATCGCACGTGCTCGCGAAGAGGGCGTCGAGATCATGCCTGGCTGGGGTCTGTCGAAGGTCATCGACGAGAACGGCGTCGTCAAGGGCATGGAGCTCATGCAGTGCACGTCCGTGCGCGATGCGAGCGGCCGTTTCAACCCGCAGTACGACGAGAGCGTCAAGACCGTCGTCGAGGCCGAGAACATCCTCATGGCTGTCGGCCAGCAGGTCGACCTTTCGTTCCTGACCGAGAAATACCAGCTGCAGCTCACCGCTCGCGGTCTCATCGATGTCGAAGAGGAATCGATGATGACTTCGCGCGAGGGCGTCTTCGCAGGCGGCGACGTGACCACCGGTCCGTCCACCGTCATCCAGTGCGTTGCCAAGGGCCATCAGGCTGCTGTGGGCATCAACAAATACCTGAAGGTCGAGATCGGCCACGAATGCGTAGGCATGCAGATCCAGCAGCCGTTCCTCACCAACGACGCCAAGGGCATCCTTGAACCCAAGGGCTTGAAGCTCAAGGAGGTTGCGAAGGAAGAGCGCTGCCTCGATGTCGAGGACGAGTTCGCTCCCACGATCGAGGAAGCCGCCGAAGAAGCCAAGCGCTGCATGAACTGCGGCTGCTTCGCCGTTGCTCCGTCCGATACCATGCCCGCCCTCATCGCACTCGGTGCTACGATCAAGACGACGAAGCGCGAGATTCCAGCAGCGGAGTTCGCTTCCTATCTGAAGGTTTCCGAGGCGCTTCAACCTGGTGAGATCGTTACCGAGATCGACGTGCCGATTCTCGAGGGCGCTTCGATGGCGTACGACAAGTTCCGCCTGAGGGAAGCCGTCGACTGGGCAATCGTCAGCCTTTCGAGCATTTTCGGCAAGGAGAACGGAAAGTTCACCCAGGCCAAGCTGGTGCTCGGCGGCGTGGCACCTGTGCCTGTCGAGCTCAACGAGGTTGAGGGCTTCTTGGTTGGCAAGGCTCCCGACGAGGAGACCGCCAAAGAGGCTGCCAAGCTTGCAACCAAGCACTGCAATCCCATGTGGAAGAACAAGTACAAGGTTGTCGAGATCGAGGCCATGGTCGAGAAGGCGATTCTCGCCCAGAAGTAAAATGTGAAATTAAGGCGACCTTAATTTCACATTCGGGAGGATCCCCGCATATGCGGGGATCCTCCTTTTTTGATAGGGCGGAATGTGAAATTAAGGTCGCCTTAATTTCACATTCTTTTTGATGCGGCAGCGCGATACCGAGGTCAGTCTCCGCTGCAGCGTTGCCGCGCGGGGGTTGATCCTTGTGTCAAATCCTATCCATGCATTGGCGAATTTTGCCCCGAACACGCCTCGTGGTAATATCATTCTTTAAGCGATTTCGGAAAGGAGGGTAGAGCGATGTCAGAGCAGAAGCAGAATGCGGATCCGATCCAGAACGACATCATCGAAACATCGGCGGCGCATGAGCACGGGTTCGGCTATACGGGTAGCAGTACGGTCGAGCAAAGATTCGAAGCGCTCCAGGAAATGACCAGCTCTTACCTTTCCGAAGACGACGAAGTCATGCTCACGCGTGCGTTCGAGTTTGCTCGCGACAAACATGGCGACCAGAAACGCAAAAGCGGCGAGCCGTTCATCGCGCACCCTGTGGAAGTTGCCATCATCCTGGCTGGTCTGCATATGGATGCTGAGACGCTGACGGCGGCGCTTCTGCATGACACCATCGAAGATACGGACACAACGCGCGTCGAAGTGATCAATAAATTCGGTGAAGATGTGGCAGACCTGGTGGAGGGCGTGACCAAGATCAGCCGCATCGAGGTCGAGAGCCTGACCGACGAGCAGGCGCAGACGATTCGCAAGATGTTCGTGGCCATGAACAAGGACATCCGTGTCATCGTAATCAAGCTGGCCGACCGCCTGCACAACATGCGCACGTTGGGCAGCCTGCGTGAAGATCGGCGCATCTTCAAGTCGCACGAGACGCTGGAGATTTATGCGCCGCTGGCACATCGTTTGGGCATCAATTCCATCAAGTGGGAGCTCGAGGACCTTGCTTTTTTCTACCTTGAGCCGATCAAGTACAAGATGGTCAGCCGCATGGTCACCGAAAGCCGCGCCGAGCGCGAAGCGTATCTTGCGCAAGTAATCGAGCAGCTGCGCAGCGAGATGGAGAAAGTCGGCGTGGATGCCCAGGTTATGGGGCGTCCGAAGCACCTGTATTCCATCTATCAGAAGATGGCCCGCAAGGATAAGGGTTTTTCGGAAATCTACGACTTGATTGCCGTACGTTTGATTGTGCAATCAGTCAAGGATTGCTACTCGGCGCTTGGTGCCGTGCATGCGCTTTGGCGCCCGATGCCAGGACGGTTCAAGGACTATGTGGCCATGCCCAAGTTCAACATGTACCAGAGCCTGCATACGACAGTGATTGGCCCGGCGGGACGCCCCCTGGAAGTGCAGATTCGTACCGAGGAGATGCATCGTACCAGCGAATACGGCGTAGCGGCGCACTGGCTGTACAAAGAGAACGGTGCCGGCTCGGGGCACGGCCAAAGCAGCAGGGACAAGGAGTTCGAGAGACAGCTCGCCTGGCTGCGCGAGGCCATCGACTGGTCGGATGAAACACAGGATTCCCGCGAGTTCCTGAAGGATCTCAAGATCGACCTCGATGCCGACGAAGTGTTCGTCTTCACCCCGAAAGGTGAGGTGAAAAGCCTGCGCAGAGGATCGACACCAGTCGATTTCGCATACGCCATCCATACGGAGGTGGGCAACCACTGCGTGGGCGCCAAGGTGAACGGGTCCATCGTGCCGCTGTCCTATGCGCTCAAGACAAGCGATCGTGTGGAAATCCTCACGCAGAAGAGCGCAAGCCCCTCACGCGGATGGCTGAACATGGTGAAAACCGCGAGTGCGCGCAACAAGATCCGTGCATATTTCAGCCGTATGAGCCGCAGTGACGATCTGCAGATGGGCCACGACAAACTGCAGCGCGAGATGCGCAAGCATGGCATGGGCATCTCGAACGCACAGGCATCGCGCGCCATCAAGTCAGTCGCTGAGCATCTGGGCTACAAAGAAGCCGATGACATGATCGTGTGCATCGGCGCCGGCAAAGAGAGCGCGCAACATGTTGCAAATCGTCTGCTGAAGCTGCTGGTCGATCGCGGTACCGAGGAGGCGCAGCTGCCCAGCGTAGGCGCAGGCGGCGCATCGGTGGGCAAGATGCCGCCGATGATCACGAGCGTGAAGCGTCCGAAACGTCATGAAACGCACAGCAAGACCGGTGTGGTCGTGAAGGGCTTGGATGATGTGTTGGTGCGCCTTTCGAAGTGCTGCAATCCTGTGCCGGGCGACGACATCATCGGTTTCGTGACGTGCGGACGCGGCGTGTCGGTTCATCGGCGCGACTGCCCGAATGCGAAGGATCTGATGACGGAGCCCGAACGCATCATCGATGTGAGCTGGGAGCAGTCTTCGACCAACACAGCGACCTACAAGATCGACATCCATGTCGAGGCACTCGACCGCATGAACCTATTGCGCGATGTGACAGCCGTGTTCGGCGAGCAGGGCGTAAACGTGCTTGCATCGCAGACGACGACGCAGCGCGATGGCTTGGTGACTATGAACTTCCTGTTCGAGGTGTCCGATGTCGCTCATATCGAGGACGTTCTGCTGCGTTTGTACGAGGTTGATGGCGTGTTTGAAGCTCGCCGCTCCCAAGCTGGCGAAAGCGTCGGTCGCTCGTAAGAAACGGACGTGGCAACGGGGTCAGACCCGACTGTGGCAGCGATATGGCAGTGATGCGGTAGTGGGACAAGACTCCGCTATCGCATTGATGCCCGCACGCCTCGTTGCGATAATGCCCGTTATTCTTTACCGCTCCAGCAGTATGTGCAAACTTTGGTCGGATCGATTCCGATGGCATCGAGCATGCCTTGCAGGCTTTGGTAGCTCAGGGAGTCGAATCCCATGCTTTCGCAGATGGTCTTCAATAAGCAGGCACCGCGCTCGGTGTGCACGTCCGCGTATTCGCCCAAATGCTCATGGCCCTCGTCGCCTTCCAGCTGCTGAACGACGCGGCGTGCAATCAGGTCCATGTCGTCCTTATTACGGCTGAACGTCAGGTAGCGGCAGCCGAACATGATGGGAGGGCAGGCGCTGCGCATGTGCACTTCAGCTGCGCCGGATTCATACAGGAAGTCGACGGTGTTGCGCAGCTGGGTGCCGCGTACGATGGAGTCGTCCACGAACAGCAGGCGCTTGCCTTGGATCAGCTCGGGCACGGGCACGAGCTTCATCGTGGCCACGCGATTGCGCATCTCCTGATTGGTGGGCATGAACGAACGAGGCCAGGTGGGTGTGTATTTGATGAAAGGCCGCGCGAATGGAATGCCCGACTCCTGGGAATAGCCGATGGCGTGCGGCGTGCCCGAATCAGGGATGCCTGCGACGTAGTCAAGGTCGGGAAGCGCTCCGCGCGCGCGTTCGTCGCGCGCCATGATCATGCCGTTGCGGTAACGCATGACTTCGACGTTCTTGCCTTCGTAATTGGAGTTCGGATAGCCGTAATACACCCACAGGAACGCGCAGATCTTCATCTGCTCGGTGGGAGGCACGAGCGTCTCCACCCCTTCGGCGGTCACGCGCACGATCTCACCGGGGCCGAGCTCGTGCACATCGATGTAACCCAGCTTATGGTAGGCGAACGATTCGAACGATATGCAGTAACCGTCTTCGTCTTTTCCGACCAGAACAGGCAGGCGGCCCATGCGGTCGCGTGCGGCGATGATGCTGCCATCCTGCTGCATCACAAGTAGCGTGAGCGACCCGTCGACTTGTTCCTGGGCGAACTGGATGCCGGAAGCGAAATCCTCTTGCTGGCTAATCAGCGCCGCTATCAGCTCGGTGCCGTTGACTGCACCTGAGCTCATTGCCGTGAACTGGTGCGTATGATCGGAGAAGTAGCGGTTGACCAGATCGTCGGTGTTGTTCACGCAGCCGACGGTCGTGATGGCATACACGCCCAGGTGCGAGCGCATGAGCAGCGGCTGCGGGTCGGTATCGCTGATGCAGCCGATGCCGCTTGTGCCATGGAAGCCGGGCAGGTCCTCTTCGAAACGCGTGCGGAACGGGGTGTTCTCGATGGAGTGGATCTCGCGTTGGAAGCCGTCCTGCGCATCGTGGTAGATGAGGCCGGCACGCCGTGTGCCCAGATGGGAGTGGTAATCCACTCCAAAGAACACGTCATATACCACATCGCGTTTCGATACTGCTCCGAAGAACCCACCCATCAGATTCGCCTTTCTCACTCGCCCCTGGTTATTAGATGCCCTCATTGAGTAGTATAAGATACCCCCAACCGGCACCCGTTCTCAGACGGCATCTGAAATGAACAGGAAACCCATGCGTCGAGTGGGACAATCAGGCCAAGCTCCTTTGTTCCAAGATGCTCCGCGTGCGTTCGAGTGAGCCCGATGG
>CAYOBD010000069.1:0-3268 GCA_964402005.1 uncultured Eggerthellaceae bacterium | reverse complement strand
GTATGGTGACAGATGACAACTATACTTGTGATAATGCTCACTTTAAAATGTATAGATATTGAATCACTATATTGTGTACCAGAATCTAAAATCGTGTTATAGGTCAATTATACTTAAAACATAAATGAAACAAATTTACAGAAAAAGAAATAACATTTGTGATTTACCAGAGGCATGGAGTGCGGCAAGATAGTAAAATGGAGTATCTCAAGCATAATGCTGAAAAGGCACAGACCCAAGGAGTTGAAATGGCTCAAAATCAGGTTCTGCAGCAAGGCATAGAAAGGGAGCGCAATCTTATCGAGAACGCTTCAAAACTCGTCAGTGAGGTCGGAGGCCTCATCGGCGGCGCTCATCCAGCCGACGAAAGCGCATGGCTCCAGGAAATCCTCGAGCGCACCGTGCGCTTCTTCTCGTTCGCTGATGCGGGCATCGTCTCGTTTTACGACAAGGAAAGCGGGTTCGACGAGGTTGTTGCCTCCTATATCAAAGACCCCACCATCTACATGGATATCCATCTGCGTTCAACCGAGGGAACCACGCATTGGTGCTACAACAACAAGCAGCCACGCATCTGGAGTGCGTCTGATGCCGTCGGAATGGCTGCCGATCCCGTCGATGAGTTCTTCAGAGAGCAGCTTTTGCTCGAACAGCAGAAACCGGCATTCCTCAATTCGGCCCTGCTCTGCTGCCCCTTGATTGCCGATAACGAAGTTCTGGGCGCCATCCAGCTCGAACATTACAGCGACGAGACCCAATTCTCGGAACTCGAGATGCAGATGCTGTTCAATTTGGTCGCAGTGCCTTTAGCCAGAGCGTTGAAGAACGGCAATGTCTATTCACGCATCCAGAATCGCAATTCCGATTTCAGCCGTTTCTACCAGCGTGTCGTACTGCTGCGCGAGAAGACGCTCAAGCAGGTCACCCAGCAGATCGATAAGAGCGTCGAGCAAACGCTTGCCGGCATCCACATAGCTCTTAGGAATTTGAGCACGATAATCGACGGCGAATACGACCGCGAAAGCTTGCACCAGTATCTTGACGAGCTCGATTGCGAAGCGCAGCGCGCGATAGAAGACATCCAAGGACTCGCCTACGTCTACGGCATGGACATGCGCGAAAGCGTCGGCATTATCGGAACACTGGAAACCATGATGAACCGCCGTTGCTCCAAGGTGGGCATCAACGCCCATTTCGAAGTGGAAAACCTTGAAGATGACAACCTCGATGAGCGTTTAAGCGACGCGCTCTTCCATGTTGCGCAGCAGGCGATTGAAAACGTAGTGAATCATTCTCGGGCGGAAAACATCTATATGGTGCTTACCGGGTCGGACAAAAACGCGGTTCTCACCATCACCGATGATGGCTGCGGATTCACAAAGGCCGATCTTGCAGCATCGGACAACCCCTGCTTCGGCTTGAGAGGTATGTCCGAACGTCTTTCGGTCATCGGCGGCTCGTTGATCGTTTTCTCGCAAATCGACGGTGGCACGAAGATCAGCGCAGTTGCTCCGCTGCCTATACAGAGCGAGGAGGCAGAACGATGATCAAAGTCATTCTCGTCGATGACCACCAAATTATTCGCCATGGCTTGAAGATGGCCCTGGAGGCCGACAAGGGAATAACCGTTATCGGCGAATACTCGACTTCCGATGACGCCATAGAAGCGATTCCTGCGCTGAAACCCGATGTCGCGGTTGTCGATGTTTCTGCAACGGGTAATTCGGGGATGACCGCCATTCGCCAGATTGCCGCGTTCGGAGAAAAGCCGAAGGTGCTTGTGCTCACGCTGCACCAAAGTGCCCACCTCATCCGGCGCCTCAAGGATGTTGGAGTCATGGGAGTCTTAACCAAAGATGCGGCGCCCCAGGATTTTGCCGACGCTGCAAGATGCGTTGCGAAAGGCGAGTTCTATCTGCAGACCGAGGTTGCAGCGCAGGCGTTCAGGGAGCTTCTCGGTGAAGCCCCCACGCGACCGCATCTTTCCACACGCGAGATCGACGTCGTTCGGCTCGTATCGCAGGGCTATGACACCGAGAACCTCAGTGGAATGCTTTCGATTACACCGCGCACCGCCCAGACGCACCTCTACCACGCTATGAAGAAGCTCGATCTTCATACGCGGCAGGAGCTAATTCAATATGCGGTAAACGAAGGTCTGATTCCCGACCCCGATATTTCCCTGTAAAGAAACAGTCCTCCTTGGGTCTTTGCTTCAGGGGGACTTTCAGCTTTGATGTGGGCAGGGGCTAAGGGCCGCTGCGGGCGGTGCAGGGCATAATGCGACAGAAAACCTTTCGCCGCGTCACGTAAAAGATCTAATCGTCCTTGTGTCGTGTGTTTCCACGGATGCCGATGACGAGCATGATTGCGAATGCAATAGCAAAGCCGATGGCGAGCACGTGGAACTCGGCGGTGATGTTGCTATTGGTGATTCCGTTCAGAATCGTGACGACGAAGTTCAGGCAGAAGAAGCCGAGAAGCGAACCGAAGGCGGTCAGAATCGTCATGGAAAGGGTTACGTTGTCATCGTTTGTGACACGTGCTACCGAATCGGTGAGATAGGGAATCATAATGCCGTAGCAAGTCCCCAGCAATACCATGCCGATATAGATGGGAATCGGACCTGTCGCCTGCGCCCATACCAGATAAGCTGCGGCCATGAAAGCCAAGGCAATGGCTGGGGTCAGCATGCGGAACGTCTTTACGAGCTTTCCGAAGACAACGCCCACGATAATGCCCACGAGCACGTTGAGCGAACTTGCAGAGCCGATGAGCAGCGAGTCGCCGATGCCGGCCTCCACGACGTGGACTGGCAGAATCATCTGGTAGGCTGCGCCGAATGTGTTCAGCAGGAAGAACGCCGCCGTGAAGATGAATACCGCTTTGGGTATGCCGATCTTTTCACCTGACTCCTTTTTCAGGCGCAGCGCATCGCGCTCGGGTCCGGTCTTGGGAATGTACTTGAATTGGAAGAAGAGGATGACAACTAGAATCCCATAGAGCAGCAGGCAGGCGCGCCATCCATACAGCCGCCCCATAAAGCCCGCAGCAAGATTCAGGACAAAGGTAACAGCGCACGAGCCGCCATTCGTATAGCCCATAAGCGCAGTTCGCTCGTCGCCTTTGAATATCTGTGCGGTAATTGCGGGCACCATGGGGTACACAAGCCCTGCGCCCATGCCCTCGATTGCGCGCGTTGCCACAAGGAAACTCACGTCTGGAGCGAATGAGCTACAGAGTCCTCCCGCGATGAATATAGCTGTGC
>CAYOBD010000068.1:0-9710 GCA_964402005.1 uncultured Eggerthellaceae bacterium | reverse complement strand
TGCCGGCGGGCCTTTCCGTATCCGAGCAAGCGATCAACGCCGACCTTGCGCGGCGACAGGCAGGCTACGGCAGGGGAGGTCGCCAATCTATCGAGCATGATACTGTGCATGTGCTGTCGGGCGTGCGCTTCGGACGCACGCTCGGCTCTCCGATCACTCTGGTGGTGCAGAATCGCGATTGGGCTAATTGGGAAAGCCGCATGGCGGCATTCGGGGATGCGCCGTCCGATCTGCGCCGCGAAGTGACGCCTCGCCCCGGCCATGCCGATTTGGTGGGCGCGCTGAAGATGAATACCGATGATTGCCGCGATGTCTTGGAGCGTGCAAGCGCACGTGAGACGGCGGCGCGTGTAGCGGCTGCGGGAATTGCCCGCGAGTTCCTCGCCGATGTGGGCGTCGATATCTACTCATACGTCACCTCTATCGGCTCTGCGAAGATGCTCGAGAAGGATCCCATGCGCGATGCGGCCGAATACAAGCCGCTCGAAATCGAACTCTCCGACGTGCGCTGCCCGAATGAAGCTGCCGCCGATGCCATGCGCGCCGAAATCGACCGCGCGCGCGAAGCGGGGGAAAGCTTGGGTGGGACATTTCGAGTGATCGCCCGCGGTCTCGTACCGGGATTGGGTGGCTACATGGAGGCCGGTGAGCGGTTGACGTCGCGCATCGGCGCTGCGCTGTTTTCGATTCCTGCCATCAAAGGCGTAGAGTTCGGCCTCGGTTTCGAGGCTGCCCGCCGCCCGGGATCCGAAGTCCACGATCCGATCCTGCTGGATGCTGGCGTCGGGTTCACGCGTTCATCCAACAATGCGGGGGGCCTCGAAGGCGGTATGTCGACGGGATTGCCGCTGATTGCGACATGCGCGATGAAGCCCATACCGACATTGATGAGCCCTCTCGCCACGGTCGATATGGATACGCTCGAAACTGTCGAGGCATCCAAGGAGCGCTCGGATGTGTGCGCTGTGCCGGCATGCGCCGTGGTTGCCGAAGCAGAGATGGCATTCGTTTTGGCCGATGCCTATCTGCAGAAATTCGGCTGCGATAATATGGCCGATATCCGTGCGGCCATTGCTGCGTACAAGCAACGGTTGCGGACGGTTGCGCGATGAGCGAAGTGCTTGACTTCCGCAAGTTAGATTGCCAAGGCGCAGCGGCGTCCGGCGCGAGACTGCATCTGGTCCGTTCAGTGTTCCTGGTAGGGTTCATGGGTGCGGGCAAGACCTCGGCTGCGCGCAAGCTTGCACGTCTGGCCGGTTTGGCATCCATCGACATGGACACCTATATCGAGCGGCGCGAGGGGCGCAACGCATCGCAGATTTTCGCCGAATCGGGCGAAGCGGTTTTCCGCCAGATCGAAACGCAGGTACTGCGCCAGCTGGTTGCAGGTGAGCCCGTTTTGGTCTCATGCGGTGGCGGCGTGGTGGTGACGCCCGAGAATCGCACGCTGCTGCGCGAAGGCGGTTATGTCGTGTATCTGCAGGTCACAGCAGACGAAGCGGCATCGCGCATCAGCAACACCGCAACGCGTCCGCTGTTCACCGATTTGGAGAGCGCTCGCCGCATTATCTGCGATCGGCTTCCGCTTTATGAGGAGGTTGCCGACGCTACAGTGGATACGGCTGGTCGCGGCTCGGGATGGGTGGCCCGTGAGATTTTCACTCTGCTGAAGCGCGAGGGTGTATTAGTGAGAATGTGAAATTAAGGCGACCTTAATTTCACATTCCTGCAGACGACGAGAAAGCGAGTGGACATGGCAACGAAGATCGTGGTGAGCCTGCCTGGCGAGCGCGACTACAGCGTGCGGATCGGGGCGGGCGTGCTGGATGCGCTCGGTGCCGATTTGCGCGGGATCAATCGCTTCGCGGGGGTGAACCGTGCGCTCGTGATCACGGATGCGAATATCGCGCCGCTGTATCTGGTGCGTGCGAAAGCGGCGCTCGCTGCTGCCGGGTTCCGCGTTTCGGACATATCGGTGCCCGCTGGCGAGCAAGCCAAGTCGCTGGCCATCGCCGAGGAAATCTGGCGTGCGATGGCTCAGTTGGGGCTCGGGCGCGATTGCCTGGTTGTAGCTCTTGGCGGCGGCGTCGTCGGCGACTTGGCAGGATTCGTTGCGGCGACGTATATGCGCGGGGTGCCCGTTGTGCAGGTGCCGACCACGCTACTGGCCATGGTTGACTCGTCGGTGGGCGGAAAGACCGCCGTCAATCTACCCGAGGGCAAGAACCTTGTAGGCGCCTTCTGGCAGCCGTCGTTCGTCTGCGCCGACACCGATACGCTGGCGACGCTTCCCGATCGCGAATGGCGGTGCGGTTGCGGCGAGATTGCGAAGTCTGCCGTAATTGATTCGGATGATTTTTTCTTCTGGCTGGGTGAACATGCCGAGGCGCTTGCCGCGCGTGACAGCGCAACGGTCACCGAGGCGGTTGCCCGGTGCGTCGTGTTCAAGGCAGATGTGGTGGCGCGGGACAAGACCGAGACCGCTGGTGTGCGCGAGTGTCTGAATTACGGTCACACGCTGGCGCATGCCATCGAGTCGTGCGCGGGATATGGTGTATTCAGCCATGGAGCCGCGGTGGCCGAGGGCATGCGATTTGCTGCGCGCATCGCTATCGGAGAGGCGGGGGCATCGCAGGATTTCGCAGAAGCGCAAGGGGATTTGCTCGATGTGTTGGGCCTGCCGTCGCTCGATGTTGATGCAACGCCGGATGAGCTCATGGCTGCCATGAAGCGCGATAAGAAAGCCCGTGACGGCGCTCTGCGCTTTGTGCTCGCGCGCGATGTTGCGCAATGGGAGACACGTGCGCTCTCCGACGAGACGGTGTGGAAGTATCTCTAAGCTGGGGAAGTGCCTCTAAATCGAGGAAGTGCTTCGAGAAATCAGGGTGTTGGAATGCGGCCGTATAGCAGGATGAGAACGGAACGCGTGCGAAAGCTTGCAGGCCATCGGGCGAATGCTCTATCCGTGATTGCGCTTACCGTATTGATGGTTTTCGCGGTAGGGGTATTCGCGCTTGGGGGCTGTTCGTCTGGCGGAGGATCGGTCGCCGGCGAGCCGCTGTCTGATGAAAGTAGCAATCCGCCTGCGCTGCTAGATGTTTCTGATGCCTCATCCAACGGTTCATCGGCTGCGTTGGAATCCTCTGATGCCATTTTGCCTGATGCCGTAGAGCAGGCGGCTGTGGCGCTCTATGGTGCCGGCGAGCATGGTCAAATTGATCATCGCCGAAACGTTCCTGCAGAAGGTTGCAGGCGGCGAGTACTCCCTCGATGAGTACTACACGTTGCAATACTCGGATATCGTGGGCGGCTCCGGATCGCTCGGTGGATACGGCGCAGGCGCGCAAGTAACCTATCGCGAGATTCTGGAGAAGGCGATTGCCGAGAGCGACAACACTGCTGCGAACATCCTGATCGAGGCTCTTGGCATGGAGACCGTAAATGCCGAAGCAACCAGACTGGGTCTGTACGGCACTCAGCTCAACCGTTACATGATGGATGCCGATGCCATAGCCTCCGGCACTGAGAACTATGTTTCTGCAGATGACATAGCAACGTTGCTGAAAATGGTATACGACGGCACCTTCGTAGATGCCGAAAGCAGCGACCTTGTGCTCCAGATGCTCGAACAGCAGGAAGATAGCAGCGGCATTTTGGATGGCTTACCTGCGGACGTGGTTTTTGCCCATAAGACAGGTGCGCTCGATAATGTGCGCCACGACGGCGGCATCGTCGAAGGCGACCATCCCTTCATTCTGGTTGTGCTTTGCGGCGGCGATGGCTATTCCGAAACGGGCGCCCTCGACATGATGGCGCAAATTGCGGGTGCGGCATACAGGGGTATAGCCGGGGAGGAATGAGCTGGTGATCTGTTCCGGCAGGCTATTCTGCGGCTTCCAGCTTGGCGGACCAGCTAACGGTGCGCGGGGTGGGCATACCGGCAAATTGGATCTGGTAGGCACCGCGGTCGGTGTCGAGCCCCACCACGGTGCCCTCTCCGAATACGATGTGGCGCACGTGCGCGCCTACTGCGTATGCGGGTCCTGCTTCTTCCGCATCGAGCTTGCTGTCATGGGCTCGCGCGTAGGCCCGGGCGTCTTTGACAAGCGAATCTTCCAGCGGTCTTTCGAAATCCAGCAGATCGGGGTCGATATCGAGCACAAAACGACTCGGGTAGCGCGGCATGCCATCGTGCGCAGTGCCATCAGCGCAGGTCAGATACAACTCTTTCTCGGCGCGTGTGCAGGCGACGAACGCAAGGCGCCGCTCCTCCTCCATGGCGGCTGTCGTGCGCGTTTTGCGCGAGGGCAGCACGCCCTCGACAAGCGAGCAAATGAACACATAGGGGAATTCCAGTCCCTTAGCCGCGTGGATGGTCATGAGCTTGACCTTGTCGGCAGAAAGCCCGCGATCCAGGTTGGTCATCTGAGATACATGGGCAAGGAAATTGTCGGGAGTGGCTTCCTCTCCGCAGGTGGTTTCGAACTCGAAGATTGCCTGACGCAGTTCGGCCAAGTTGTCCAGACGCTCTTGGCTGCCCTCGGTGCGTAGCATCTGCTCGTAGCCGCTCGCTTCCAGAAGGTCGGTAAGCAGTTCGGAGGCGGGGCGCCTTTCGGCTGTGGCAGTGAAGCGCTCGACCAAATCAACGAACGCGCGGGCTCCTGTGCCTTTCATGATGGCGTTATCGAGCGTGTCGCTGAGCGCCTGGTACAGCGAGATGCCCTGCGCTTCGGCGTAAGTGCGCAGGAACTTCATACGGCGTTTGCCCAAGTTGCGGCGCGGCACATTTGCGATACGTTCGAACGACAGGTCATCGCGGAAGATGACCATGCGCAGATACGCGAGCGCATCGGCCACTTCCTTTCGTTCGAAGAATTGCACGCCGCTGTAGATCGTGTAAGGAATCTGCGCCTTCACCAGCGCTTCTTCAACGGCGCGCGATGCGAAATGCGCACGGTACAGCACGCAGATGTCGCGATAGGATGCGGGCTTTCCCGCTGGGCTATTTGCTGCTGCACTTCCTGCTGAAATGGCTTCGGCCGCATGCGCGACGCTTCCGCGCGGGCCGTTAATGCCGTCCGCCTGTCCAACCAAACGCTCAATCTGGCGCACGATCCAGTCTGCCTCGTCGGCAGCGCTCAGGCCGTGATAGACGCGCGGTCGCGGGCCGGCTGCGCTCTGCGCCACGAGGTTCTTGCCGATGCGTTGCTTGTTGGCGCTGATCAGCGAGTTCGCTGCTATGGTGATCTGCGGGGTCGAACGGTAGTTCTCGTTCATCATCACCGTATGCGTGCCAGGGAATCGCTTGTCGAAATCGATCAGGTATTTCACGTTTGCGCCGCGCCAGGTGTAGATGGTCTGGTCGGGATCGCCAACGACGAACAGGTTGCCATGGTAGCCCGCGAGCACCTCCATCAGCTCGTGCTGGAGTCCGTCGATGTCTTGGAACTCGTCGATCATGATGTATTCCAGGCGCTCCTGCCACTTCAGGCGGATGTCTTCGCGGCGGCGGAATATCTCCAACGTGAAGATGATCAAGTCGTTGTAATCCAACCCGAAGCATTTTCGCTGCTGGTACAGGTATCCGTAGAACAGGATGTCGTCCACCGATTCGGCCAGGTCGTACTTCAGCTTGAGCGCGTCGATGGACAGGTCCATCAGATCGAGGTAATAGCTTTTGTCGGTGAATAGCTTACGGATTTCGAACATGTCGCGCGCGCGGGCAAACGTGCTATCGCGCAGCGTTAGGCCGCGCTCGTCGTAGATGATCTGCAGCATGGCGTCGATATCTGCATTGTCCAGCACGAGGAAGCTCTTGGGGAACTGCACTGCGGCTGCGTCCTCTTGCAGCACGGATACGCAGAAGCCATGGAATGTGTTGACGTAACCCGTGTCGGAGTCGCCCGTGAGCGCCCGGATGCGCTGGCGCATCTCGTTGGCGGCCTTGTTGGTGAAGGTGACGCACAGGATGTTTCCAGGTAAGATGCCCAGATCGTTTACCAAGTAAGCGAAACGGTGGGCGAGCGCGCGTGTCTTGCCCGAGCCTGCGCCCGCCACGACGCGCACGGGTCCTTCGGTCGTTGTGACCGCCTCGAGCTGCGACTCGTTAAGCCCTTCGAGCGCTGTGAATTGCAGGATGTCCTCAGTTGCTGTCATAGTACATATGTTCGCTTATTATCCGGGTGGTGTCAAGCGAGGATGGGACGGATGCCCGGGAATGAGTCGGGTGCTCCTGGGAAGATCGATTCATTCCCAAGAGCATTCGGCTCATCCTCTGCGGTATGCTTGTCGTTGAACAATCAGCACGGATGAAAGGATGGGCGCATATGGAGCTTCGTGATAAAAACGGCCTGACGGAAACCGAGTTCTTGGCGCAATACGAACCCAAAGATTATCCGCGACCGTCGTTCACGGCTGATGTTGCCGCATTCGCGCACGACGCCGATGGCGGTTTGCGCCTGTTGATGATACGGCGAGGCGGCCATCCCTATCTGGGGTGCTGGGCGCTGCCGGGCGGATTCGTGAATCCCGACGAGGATGCCGATGCGGCGGCCGCGCGCGAGCTTGAAGAAGAAACGGGCGTAACCGGCTTGCCACTCGAGCAATTCGGCTGCTACAGCGCACCGGGGCGCGATCCGCGTGCGTGGACGGTGTCGGCCGCATATGTGGCGTGTGTTTCCGAAGAGGTTGCAGCACAGGCGAACGACGACGCCGCCGATGCACGATGGTGTCCAGTTGCAGTTGCTGGTTGCGGCAACGGATGTTTCGAGCTGGCAATCCAGGCCGGGGAGGATCATCTCCGCTGCGTTTTCGAGCCGGATGCGGCACGCTTTCTGCCGCCTCGCGCCCGCGTTATCGAATCGGCTGGCTTCGCGTTCGACCACGCGCAGATCGTTGCCGATGCTTGGCTCGCGCTTCAGTAAAGCAGTCCGTGCGCGTAGGCTCGTATTCCAAAGTTCAGATTGAAAGCAGGATGTATCAGGCATTATGTTGCTTAGGTTGTTTTAGCCGTACACCATGCCATTCGGGTGCAGGCTGTTACGCTGAGGACAGTTCTAATCGACCCGGGGAATCGGGCGCACATGTGCCGGCTTCTCTAACCCAACAATTCGGGCGCCTGGGAGCCCAATCAAGCTGCGGGACATCCCGATCCAATCAGTTTTCAAAAGCAGCCCTGTCCAGGGTTTGGGAAAGTGCGCTCTGAACAGGGCGTAAGGAATGGTGTATAATTCGTAATACGAAATGATGATTCATGAATGATGTGGTGATCCATCCCTGCGTCATGGAACGTCATCCGGAATTGTCGGAAGACGACGTGAGGGAAGCGCAGAACGGTTATGTGCGCATGACCAGGAGAGAAGGGCTCGATGACTGTTATGTTGCGATAGGCTTCGATTCGTCGGGACGGGCGATTGAAATGGTTGCCGTGGAGACTATCGAAGGGGCTTGGTATGTCTACCATGCCATGACTCCGCCGACGAGCAAGCTGTTACGTGAATTAGGATTGATGGGGTGAGAATCGTGGGAATAACAACAAAGAACGGCAACGTTATATCAGATGAGCAGTTGGATGAATGGGCCGAAGCGTGCGAGCGGGGCGAGTACCCAGGCGAACCGACTGGCGAGATTGTCGTGGGGCGGCCGTTGAAGTTCGGCGAAGAGCTGACCCCGATAACCTTCAAGGAGACCGCTGCGAAGATCGCGGCGATAAACGCCCGCGCTGCGGAACTCGATCTGAGCCGATCGGATTACCTGCGTTGGCTGGTCGACCAGGATCTGAAAGCCGCTGCAACGGCGTAGGGAATAAGATGGTTTCGACGGGGCGGGTCCATGCGGGGCGCCGCTCCGTCCGAAAGAGAAGGAGTTCGCACAGAAATGAAAAAGATTCTGCTGATCAACGGCCCCAATCTGAATATGCTCGGCGTGCGCGAGCCCGATGTGTACGGGCGCGATACGCTCGCAGCGCTCGAAGAGCGCGTAGGCGGATATGTGCGCTCGCGCGGGGCGGAGTTCGACTGCTTTCAGTCCAATCACGAAGGTGCGCTGATCGATCGCCTGCATCAGGCTCACGGCGTCTGCGATGGCATCGTGTACAACCCCGGCGCGCACACGCATTATTCATACGCGCTGCGCGATGCGGTCGCCTCGATCGATGTGCCAGTGGTCGAAGTACATATTTCGGACATCAGCACACGGGAGCCGTTCCGCAACATTTCCGTAATCGCCCCTGCCTGCGTGGCGCAGGTGAAAGGACTGGGATTCGCTGGCTATGAGAAAGCGGTCGACATCCTGCTCGACAACGATGACCTGGTTCCACTGGGCGAAGGTTTTGAAGAGGACCGCGTTCCCGGCTTGCCTATTATCGTCGCGCATGATCTCGGCGGCGCATAAGGGGAGAGCTGAAGGTACAATGCGAGGAGTGGAACACCTATCCCGGAAAGGTGTTCCGAATAAAGGGCTGTAACCCGTTTCGACTTGCGTGGGACGCTCTTCCGGGAAAGGCGCCCCGCCCGTTCGAAAGGTGATCGTATGTCGAACATGCTCATTCTGATGCGTCATGCAAAGGCGCAACGGCCGGTTGAGGGCGAGCCCGATCTGGACCGCAAGCTGACCGAATGGGGCAAGCGCTCGCTTGCGGCTACGTTGCCGGATGCGCTCAAGATGATTCCGAAAGGCGCAGCGGTGCAGATATGGTCAAGTCCCGCTGAGCGGGCCATGCAGACGGCGAGCATCGCACTGGATGCCTGCAAGGCTCGAGGCGTCTCCGTTGCGTCCGATGTGGAGCCGGTCGAGGCGCTTTGGGAACAGGACGGCGCTGCCTTCCTGAAGGCGGTGTATGCATGCGAAGCGGATTGCGTGCTGGCGGTTGGCCACAATCCTTTCATCGAGGAGATGACCGAGCAACTTGCAGGTTCGTTCATCGACTATGCGACAGGCGGTCTTGCGGCTATTGCTCTTGCCGACCAGGTTACTGTTGAAGAGGGCGGCCTTGCGGGGCGGCTTCTCTGGTTCGTCCAGGGACCCATTTCGCAGCGATGGAAGACGCTCGTGCAGCTCGAGCGTACGCTGGCCAAAGGCGCCGACGAGGTTGAGCGGCGCTTGGATGAGTTCTTCGAAGACCCCGAGGAAATCGAGACGGCGCACAAGCTACGCGTTTCGATCCGTACGCTGCGCAGCTTGTGCACGTTCGTTTCGCCTTGGCAGCAAAGCGGTCAGAACAAGGCTGTGCAGGCCGACCTGAAAAGCATTGTGGCATGCACGTCGCGCCTACGTGAGCTCGATGTGTTCTCCGAGCAGGCCGAGGAGCTGGAGGGTGCCACTCCCGAGTTCATCGCGTTCTGCCGCGGCAAGGCTGCAGAGGAGCGTCGCCGCGTCATCGAGGAGCTTGGATCCAAGAAGATGCTGAAGCGCGTGGAACGCGTGCGCGAGGAGCTCGGCGCGGTGCAATGGCGCGGCCGCCTGTGCTCGGAGGGTCTGGGCGATGACGAGGTCAGGGCCCGGTTCGATAGCTTGGCGGCGCAGCTCGAAGGGGATTTTGATGCGCTCGACCTTGCCGATGTGGAGGCGACCCACGACGTGCGCAAGCGCGCCAAGCAGGTGCGCTACGATGCCGAGCAATTCGAGCAGCTGCTCGGGGATGATGTGGTCGGCATCGCGAAAGGCATGACCGCCCATCAGGACAATCTGGCCGCCATCTGCGATGCCCGTGT
>CAYOBD010000067.1:0-9759 GCA_964402005.1 uncultured Eggerthellaceae bacterium | reverse complement strand
CATGCATCGGACAAGAGAGCACCGTTTGGAAAAGTGGGAACCATTGAGTGGGAGTAGCGTAAAGCTGCTCGGAGTGTACGTTTCCCCAGCTAAGAACGATAGAAACACGGCATAAATCACCATGCTGAGGGGCTACCCCGCTGCACCAAAGAGCATAAGAAGAATTGGCGAATCAAAGCTCAACGGCCTGAGCGGCCTTCCCAACGGGTTTCTGGAATTGATCGCCGGCGGGGTCTTGGACGACTATCATTGCGGTGTCGTCCGATATTATGCCAAGGACTTCAAGAACGACGGCATTCCGCTCGAGTGTGCCTTGTCGTGGTGGCAAACATACTCCAAAGACTACGTGGACCCCGCGGACCAGCCGGAATGCGAGGATATCATCAGATCGATCTACGAGCCGTAGTCATCAAAATGAACAGGGGCCAGGGCCCTGTTCATTCAAAACACTGACAGGAGTATAGCTTCAAGTCGGATGCGAAACGATTGCACCCGCAATCTTGGCAACAACCTTTTCACGGCGGCACACGCCCGAACCCTTATACTTTGCGTCACTTATCGAGCGCGGGGTCGATTTCCTCAAGTCCGACGAAGCTCCAGTACCCCGTGAAGTCGCTTGGGTCAAGCGTCGGCACCCCGCCGAACAACCTCCCGGTCTCCTGGGCTTTCTCCAACGCGTTCGCTTCGATGTATGTTCTCGCATCGATATTCGTGATATAGGGGTCGGCATACAGGGTCTCGCTTTTAATCGTCTCCTTCGTGACCAGATTCACCAGCTCCGCATTCAACGTGGAATTGTAAACTGGAATCGTGCGCCCATTATCGTACGTATAGGAACCTACGCTGTCTGCGTAGTTCATATCCAGAACCAAAGCGAAGCTCGCCTTGTCCGGATCGCCCGTCAGAGTCAATGCGGAATCCTTCATATACGAGCCCCTGGCCAGCAGATCATCGGTATCCGCCGGAAGCCATTTCTTCTCCTGCTGCTTTTGGCCGGGAGTATATCCGCCCGCGTAGTGCCCACCATCGGATGCCTCGTGCGTTTCGGGGTCGATCACGTCCTTCGCCACTACGATGTAGAAGCATGGTTGAGGGTCTGCCGGCGTGAAAGCGGTTATATCGCCGACCCCATACGCTGCCTCGAGGGATTCGCCGTTCCAGTTCTTAAGGTCGCCAGCATCGTACGTGGTCTCGCGACGCGCCTTCCTCTCTTCCTTTTCCTGGCTCGCTGTCTCTTTCGCGTCCTTTTTGTAGGAGGAATACGCTTTTGCCCACGTAAACTCTTCGGGCTTGTACGTACGCGGGTATCGGCCGGTTTTCGTTTCGAAGCCGGAGAGCAGCTCTATCGCATCTTCGTTTTCGCTCTTCAGGGCCGCATCGCCCGCCTCGCACACGAGGTTGAAGTAATGCGACGCCTCATCTGGGAAGAACTTCTCGAAATCGCTGAAATCGCAAAAATAAGAGCCGTCCTCGTACGAGGCGCCGTTTCCTGCGCCGTCATGGAAGCGGTTCTGGAACTGCAGCAGCGATTCGATGGCAGAAACCAAATCGCCGTCTTGTAAAGACTGCTCAGCCAGTGGGATGTTCATCTGGTAGTAGCAGTCGCAATAAAGGGCGGTATGCTTCGAGCCTGTGAACGACCGCTTCTCCTTGTTCATCTCCTCGACGGCCTTGCTCCAATCCCCAGCATCGTAAGCATCGAGGAAGCGTTGCAAGCGCTCCGCATTCTCGACGGCGGAGCTATCCAGTTTCTGCGCGTATTCCATGGCTCCTTCGGCATCGCATTCGCTGAGGCGCGATTTGTATTCCTCGTAGTCCTTGTTACTCGAGCCGCCATGCGAGCAAGCGACGAGGAAGATCGCGATGATGACAGCTCCCGCAGCTACGAGTAATGGCTTTGTGCTCTTTTTCACTTTCGGCCTCCCGTCCTTTACCCCATGCCCGCTTACCAGCCTCTCTTGTACCCACTGAGGCTTTAACGGTCCCATGTGCTCCCCCGTCTTCGAAGAGCCATGCTGTCCTATACGTCCATTATGACATCATTCCCCATCGGGCAAGCCGATAGCGGCTCCTGTTCATCTAGCGCTTAAAAGACAGACTTCGATGATGCCTTTCCCGCGCAGTGCATGGAGCCACTCGAGCAGCCGATGGCGCACGAAGAAGGCGGTCTTGGGCAGGCCCCGCGCCTCTCAGCGCTCTCGCGCAGCAAGAGGATGTCCGCGCGGCACTGCACGAACCTCATCCATGTGCTGAGGGGGCAGGCTCGAAACGTTCTTAGTAGACGACTCGGTGCTTCCGTTAGGCCGAGATGTCCCGGTCGTCCGCAAAGCGTAGGAGACGACCATGGCACAGAACAGGCGAAAGCCCTCCATGTTCATGGGGACGCCTCCTATCGACACTTCGTCAAGATATATCTTGGCTAACCGTTTGTTGTACGCCTCTATTCCTTCGACTTCGGGCAGCGCAAGCTCATCGGGCATCATGAGGTCGGCTACGTCGCGAACGAGCACTCCCATGCGGTCGCACAGCACCACTTCACCGCTATAATGCGCAACAGTCTTCTGCAACGCAGGCTCGCATTCCCACGAGAGCCCCATCATAGGATCACTGAACTGAGTAATGACAACCTTATCCACAGCTCCCCCTATGCGAACATGCGACGGTCAACCACCATGTCGCCGACACTCCAAACGGGGATGTCCGAGAATCGCACGTACACGTTCTGATGCGGTATGTCCAATACATCAGCGAATGCCTCCGCTACCTCAGCTGCGAATGCGCCGTAGCCGGCATGCTTCTCGTTTGCGAACACGGCCGCCTCATCAGAGGCGCACGGCGCATCGCCTCCCGCCAGCCATAGGTGCGCGTCGCCATCGAACGCCAGCATAAGGCCAGCCTCGCTTTTTCCGGGTACGCGCAAGATAGCACGACCGATTTGCTCCTTCAGTTCGACCTCTTGCACCTTCGATATGGGCACGTTGGCCCGAATTACGATGAATGGCACGGTCATTCCCCTTTCCGCCAGCGATCTACGGTCGCTAGCAGAACATCTGCAACTTCCTGCTCCTTCTTCTGGTACGTGTGGCCAGTACGCTCAACGAACACGAGCTCGTTTTGATCCGCGGTTGGCATACGTTCCTAAACGGCGTGGCCGGACGCTCCCACACGCGCGAGCACGCCATCAATTCTGCGAAGGTGTTCAACCAGACGAATCCCATGGTCGTGGGCACAGGCGGACTCACGCTGTTCCCGGGCACTCCACTGCTCGACGAGACGCAGCGCGGCGAATTCGACCCGCTTGATGAGCGCGGATTACTCGAGGAGGTGCTGCTGCTCGTCGAGAACCTCGAATGCGACTGCACCTTCATCACGCACCACACCATCGGCGGTGCTAACCTCACCGGTTCGGCATTCCTTTCCCGCAAAGACTCGATCATCGCCTCACTACGCGACGAAATCGAGAACGGCGACTTGAACAGGATGGCCCGTATGCGCGCGACGAAGACGTCGCTGTAGTAAACCACAAGCAGATCGGACCATGGCAAGCCGTTAATCTCACATGCAACGGACAAACGAAACAAAGGAGCATCGATATGAAAAACGAAATCGTCTATACATTCCTGGACATGACTCGTGAACGTTGGAGTGTACGCAAATTCAAGCCCGAACAGATATCCGAGGAACACATGGCGCGCATCCTTGAGGCCGGCCGCAATGCGCCGAGCGCATGCAACTACCAGCCCCAACGCGTACTTGTGCTGCAATCTGACGAAGCAATCGCGAAAATGCGCTCGCTCACACACTGGTCCTTCAACGCCCCCACGATCCTACTCGTGTGTGCAGACATGGAGGAGTCCTGGAAGAATGTTGATGGCTGCGACTCAGCCGAGATGGATTGCGCTATCGCGCTCGACCACATGATGATGGAAGCCTGGGAATGCGGAGTGGGAAGCACTTGGGTACGCGGATTCGATGAGCGCGTCATGCACGCTGCATTCGGCCTGCCACCTACATGGAAGGTGGTCGCCATGATGCCGATGGGCTACCCTGCCGAGAATGCCCACCCGTCGAGCTGGCACTTCAAACGCAAGAAACCTGAAGAACTGTACCAGTTCATATAATCTTGCACATCGCTTGCGCTCAGCATTTTGCGGCAACGATTCCCTTTCGGCCACGCCGCGTGAGCGCTCGAAACTTGTTGACGATGAATGGCTCTCGCCGCGGTGCGTCCGATAACGCTTATCGTTGCCAATTGCATTTCGGCGGTCATAGAAGGACCTGATTGCGCTAGTATTTGTTTGCGAGAGAAAACCTTCGAGGAAGGGGGCTTCCCATGAAGAAGATCGTAGGTATAAACACTAGTCCGCGCGCCAATTGGAACACTGCCCAGCTCGTTCAAACAGCTCTGCAAGGAGCCGAGGATACCGGCGCCGAAACGGAGATGATCAATCTTTACCAACTCGAACCGTTCATGGGATGCCGTTCTTGCTTCGGATGCATGACCGAAAAGCACTATGATGCCTGCATCATCAAAGACGGTCTTACCGAAACGCTTGAGAAACTTCGTGCTGCTGACGGCATCATCCTGGGTTCGCCCGTCTACTTCGGTCGTTTCACTGCTGGCTATTTCGCGTTGACTGAGCGTCTTTGCTTCCAGCATCTCACCTATCGCGTCGAAGGGTTCAGCAGCAACGAACATCCTGTTCCCGTGCTGCTGATCGCCGACAGCAACCATCCGCGCGAGGGTTACGAAGAAGTGGGGCTGGACAAGGAGATCGCCCACTGCGCCAGTACGCTTGAAATGCTTGTCGGCCCCGTTACGACATTTGCAGTCGGCAACACGCTCCAGGTTTCGGATTACAGCCGCTTCAACTGGACGTTCTTCGACCCCGAAGATCGGCAGAGGCATCATGATGAGGTATTCCCGAAGGAGCTTGCTGAGCTGCGCCAGCTGTCTGCCGAAGTGTTCAAGTAGGCGCAGGCTGGCAGTACGCTTTTTATAATGTAACCAAATAGGCCTTAAGCGGCTTAGAGCCATAACGCTATGATGCCTGGCTATGTTGTTAAAGCGAAGGGAGCCCGTATGGCAACTTATCGCACCGAATACGTTTCCGAGCTTATCGGACCAATGACTATTGCGAGCGACGGCGAGGCGATTGTAGGTTGCTGGTTCGGCAACGACCGATACTTCGGCTATGGCGTGAAAGGCAACATGGAGCCAAAAGACGACCTTCCCGTTTTCGGGCAGGCGCGCGCATGGCTTGACCGTTACTTTGCAGGAATGAGACCTGATCCGCGTGAACTTCCTCTTTCAGCGCGCGCAACACCATTTCAATTGCTCGTTCGCGAAGCCATGCTCGATATCCCCTATGGAACAACGACCACCTATGGCACCATCGCTCAGCGCATCGAAGCAAAGACCGGAAAACGTCAGTCGGCGCGTGCTGTTGGCGGTGCCGTCGGACACAACCCGCTCTGCATAATCGCACCCTGCCATCGCGTTGTCGGCGCAAACGGAAGCCTTACGGGTTTTGGCGGTGGAATCGATATGAAAATCAAACTGCTCGAGCACGAAGGCGTCGACCTGTCATCCTTTTTCAGGCCGAAGCACGGGACGGCAATCGATCCCGCCGATTGGTCCAGGTAAGCCTCCAGCAAGAATAAAGGCTGCTAACGCCTTCAAAGCTGAAACACGATAACGCGCGAGAATACGGCAACGCGCGAGAACACGGCAACGCGCGAGAAGCCCTACCTTTTCCGCGGGGCATAATCCCGATCGTAACCGGGAACATCCATATGCGAGACCGCCCAAAGGTACAAGCTCGCGACGCTTCCATAGGGGCTATAGCGTCGGCGGTATCGCTCGAACATTTGGCGCGTTACCTTACGATGGTGGTAAACCATCCTCATCCCGCGATGTATTGCTAAATCGCCGAAGCTCAGGATATCAGGTCGGCCTAAGTTGAACAGAAGCAGCATCTCAGCAGTCCAAACGCCGATTCCGTCAAGCGAGCTCAAGGCAACGATTGCTTCTGCGTCAGGCATATCGGCGACGCCCTCGATATCGAATTCGCCAGATTCTACCTTCTCTGCGAAACGCTTTATGTATTCGGCCTTCTTGAATGTAGTTCCGCATGACTGCAGAAGCCCTATGCTTGCCTCGCTCACAGTCGATGAATCAATCTCACCAAGGTTTTCCTGCATACGTCTCCATACGGTAGCCTGCGCAGATGAGGATATCTGCTGACCGATTATGTGGTGCACTACGCCGCTAAACAGGTTTCCCTCTTCCATCTCCCGATATACGTGTCCAACCGCATCTATCGCGGCTGCCAGCTTCTTGTCGTGAGACTTCAGATACGCGATTTCGGTATCGCCGTATTCGAAATAGCGTGTCATCGCTTAACCCTTGCGCTTCTTCGGTTCTGGGAGTTCGGGAAGCATGGAAACGACAAGATCCGTAACGGCATCGGAATCCTCGATGTCGACGAGCAGCATCGGCGAGGCGCCCTCATAAGGCGTTTCAACAATCGAAAGTACTGCATGTGCCGCAGGCGTGTCCTTTACGAGGAATCGGTCGTCGTAGATTCCGCCGAAGAGCTTTCCGCACGAATACAGAAGGTACTCCCCCATCATTTTGCGATAAGTCACATCAGGCAGCCCATCGAGCATCTCAAGAACATAATCCAGGTATTCTTTGCTGCTTGCCATGAAGATGTTCCTTCCTGTTGTGAAGCGGGCGCCCCTGAGGGCGCCCGCCATGGAACAAGTATCGCGTATGGATTACAGATACAGATCGTACGAACGAGCAGTGAACTTCTCGGCGATCTCGTCCGTGATCTCGGTCGGGCAATCCAGCGAATGGAAATTCGTGGCAACGTCATGCACGAGCGCCATGATGTCCTCGCGGGAGATGCCGCGATCCTTCCACGACGGCACTTCACACGCACGCAGCAGGTCGCGAACCGCGTCGCCTACGCGCAGGCCGATAGCGGTCTCATCGTCGGCAATGTCGGAGTAATCGATGCCCATGGCATCGGCGACCGGCTGAATGCGACCGGGGCAGAACTCGCCGACGTACTCGAGGCACGGAGCGATGCACAGCGCGCAGCACAGGCCGTGCGGCTGATGCAGGACAGCGCCGATGGTCTCGGCCATCGCATGGCCCAGATGCACGGGAGCATCGGAGAATGCCATGCCGGCGAAGTTCGAAGCGACCGACATCGCGCTGCGGGCCTCCATGTTGCTGCCATCATGCGTAGCAGTGGGCAGATTCTTCACGATGCTGGTCACAGCCGCGGCGCCCAATGTGAGGGCCATGGGGTTGATGGTCTTGGAGGTCATGCCCTCAGCAGCATGCGAGAATGCGTCCATGCCGGAGGTCGCGGTCACGAACGGCGGAGCGGTGCGGGTCAGCTCCGGGTCCAGGATCGCCAGAGTGGCCGGGGTCAGAACGCCGCCCTTGAAACCGCACGACGTGTCGGTGATAACGGCGACAGGCGAAACCTCGCTGCCCGTGCCCGACGCGGTCGGGATCGCGATCAGCGGGAACTTGCCCCACAGCGAATCCGGGCCGATGTAAACATGCGGACGGACGGACTCGGGGTTGTAGCAGAACATGAATGCAACGCCCTTGGCCGTGTCGATGCAGCTGCCGCCGCCGATGCCTACGATGACATCGACGCCCTTATCCTTGTACTCGTTATAGATGTTGTCGATCTGATAGTCGGGCGGCTCGGGAAGGATATCCTCAACCGCATAGGCCGTCAGACCCGCATCCTTGATGATGTCTACGATGCGCGGGCCGATGCCACAGGAGGCAACGCCCTTGTCGTAGATGCACAGAGCTGTGCTGGCACCGAGCTTCTTCATCTCGCCAGGAAGCTCATTTACCGCTCCCTCACCGAAGAGCACAGGTGCAAATTGCTGATACAGAACCGCCATTTTCGACAACCTTCCTTTCTTTGTTACTCCCTATCGTGTTACCGATATTCTGATTCTACCAACTGCAGCACATCATTGCAGAGTGAATCCCTTTCAAAAACTGTTTGCGGTCGATTTTTACCGCGCAATCGCGAACCAACCGAATTTTCAAACCCTGAAGAAACGCGAAGCGCATTGACTACCCGTACCGATAGCTGATGCCGCAGGCATTTTGCGGAAACTCCCATTTCTCAAGGATCGTTGTACCGCACAAAATCCTGCAGGTGCCGCATTCCAAACAGCCTGCGTAGTCGAATCGCACTGAACCGTCTTCGGCGATCTTGTACAGCCCCGCTGGACACGCAAGCATGAGCTTGCGGAATTCTTCAAGGTCAGATTCCGTAAGTTCCTTCAAGATGATATGGGCGTTAGATTCGTCGACATCGAAACGATCGACTGCAAGCTTGGCATCAACGTCGATGATATTGCTGCTTGCCATGTTAGATCGCCCCCATTCCGCGTCGCACATCCCTGAGTGTCTTCAGCGTGCCGTACTTCTTCATAATTGCTTTCATCTGCCCTTTCAACGGCTTCTTCGGCGATCCGTCTACAATGAACAGCTCGCGCATCACATCGGACGCTAGATGCGGGTATTCGTCGAACATGCGCGGCGTCGACTCCAAGAACGCAGGGAACTTTCTAAACGTCTGCAGATCCTGCAAAGCGAACGATTCCTCCAGCATAGCGCGATAGCAAGAAAGGCCATCGGCGCTGAAATCTCCTGTTTGCCTGGCCTTCAGCACGGCCTCTGCGGCGATTCGGCCGCTTTCTATAGCGTAGTCCATGCCGCGCACCGAATATCCCAGGTTCACGCAGAGCCCCGCCGCATCGCCCGCCACAAGCACGCCGTCCGATGCGAGCTTAGGCACCATGCTCAATCCGCCTTCAAGCACGATATGCCCTGAGTACTCGATCATCTTACCGCCAGCAAGCAGTGGGGCAACAGCGGGATGGCTCTTGAAAGCCTCCAGCATTGCGGGCGCGCTGCGGCTCCCTTCAACCAATGTCGAAAGCGTTGCGACGATGCCCACGGAAACGCTTTCCTTATTCGTGTAGATGAAACCTCCGCCAATGCCGCCGTCAGTGGGACTGCCAACGTACAGGCCGGCAGCACCCTCGCCTGGATTGCATGCGAAACGATCGGTGATGGTCTGGGATGGAAGCTCTATGAGCTCCTTCACGCCGACTGCAACCTGATGGGCAAGCCATTCATCACGTAGCCCCGCCTTCTGGGCCAGAACTGAATTGGCGCCGTCGGCCAAGATGACTACGTCGGATTCGAGCTCATCTTCACCGGCAACAATGCCGCATACGCGACCTTCCCTGATTATGAGGTCTTCAACTGCTATACCGTAGATGACGGATACGCCGGCTTCCTCAGCTTTTTCTGCAAGCCATTGATCGAATATGGCAGGAAGTACCGAGTACGACTCATGACCCGGAGTAGAAAGCTCTGGTGAACGAAAATCGACGCTCACTGCATCTTCGTCCGTAAGCAAGGTGATTGATTCGCGTGTTATCAAGCGCTCTACCGGCGCTTCATCCGCAAATCCGGGAAACACCTTCTCGAGGCTGTGGGCGTACAGCCGCCCACCCGTCATGTTCTTAGAGCCTGCGTATTCACCACGCTCTACAAGGACCACCTCGAGACCCTCCGAAGCCAGCACATAGGCGGCAACGCAACCCGCCAATCCTGCCCCGACTATGATTGCATCGAACTTATCTTCGCTCATCTCTATCTCGTTTCTTCCTCATTCTGAAATAACCAAAATGGGG
>CAYOBD010000066.1:0-10073 GCA_964402005.1 uncultured Eggerthellaceae bacterium | reverse complement strand
GCATGTCCGGCTCTTGGGGCTACGACGAGATCCTGGGCAAGTCCGCCCGCGACGATGGCTCCATCATCATGGAAGATAACAACTGGTTCTGCGGCGACCACATTTCCGGTTTCTGCATCAAGACCATGGTCGAAGTGTAGCGAAGGAGGTGTAGAAATGACTAAGAAGGTTATCTATTACGTCAACCAGTTCTTCGGCGGCATCGGCGGCGAGGATACGGCCGATTTCGAGCCGGAAATCCGCGAAGGTCAAGTCGGTCCTGCCATGGCGGCTCAGGCCCAGCTGGAGGATGCCGAGAGCACGCATACCATCATCTGCGGCGACAACTTCATGGGCTCCAACACCGAAGAGGGCCTTGCACGCATCGATGAGATGCTCAAGGACAAGGAGATGGATCTGTTCATCGCCGGTCCTGCTTTCCAGGCAGGTCGTTACGGCGTAGCATGCGGCAACGTGTGCAAGATGGTCGGCGAGAAGTTCGGCGTGCCGACGGTCACCTCCATGAACGCTGAGAACCCGGGCGCTGACATGTTCAAGAAGGACACCATCATCCTTGACGGCGCGAACGCTGCTGCCAAGATGCGCAAGGACCTGAAGAACCTGTGCACCGTGGCCAACAAGATGCTGCGTGGCGAGACGCTCACGTGCGCAAACGATGGCTACTTCCCGCGTGGCTGCCGTCACGAGTACTATCTCGAGGACGTGCATGAGAACACCGCGGCTGCCCGTGGCGTTCAGATGCTGATCAAGAAGATCAAGGGCGAGCCCTATCAGACCGAGCTCATCATCCCGAAGAAGGATGTTGTGCCGATCGCCGATCCGGTCGATCTGTCTGAGGCTGTTATCGCTATGGTTACCACGGGCGGCATCGTGCCGGTCGACAACCCCGATCGCATCCAGTCCGCTTCCGCGACCCGTTGGGGCCGCTACAGCATCGAAGGCGTCGACAAGCTGCCGAACCGTGCAGCTGGCGGCTACAAGACGATCCATGCCGGTTTCGACCCTGCTGCGGCCGACGCCGACCCGAACGTCATCATGCCTATCGACGCTATGCGCGCGTACGAGAAGGAAGGCAAGTATAAGCGCTTGCACAACTACTTCTACGCAACGGTCGGCACGGGCACGACGGAGTCCGAGGCTGCCCGTATGGCCGCCGAGATCATCCCGTACCTCGAGGAGGACGGTGTGAACGCCATTATCGTCGGTAGCACTTGAGGCACGTGCACTCGTTGCGGTGCAACGATGGTTAAGGTGTTCGAGCGCGCTGGCTTCCCGGTCGTGCATATGTGCAACCTTATTCCCGTGTCTACCACGGTTGGCGCTAACAGGATGGTCCCGACCATCTCCATCCCGTATCCTCTGGGCGACCCCAACACGCCCGTCGAGGAGCAGTGGAAGCTTCGCTACCACCGCGTGGGCGTCGCAATCGACGCGCTTGCCACGCCGGTTGAGGAGCAGACGGTCTTCAAGGTAAAGATCTAGTCCCATCAGCAATGCGGCGCATCTGGAGCAACCCTCTGGATGCGCCGCAAATATCTGTGCTCTTATTTTTAGCTCGCGTTGGAGGTTTGCAGCTGCGGTCTTGGAAAACGCAGTTCGCAGAGGGGCCTTTGGCGCTCTGCCTGGAGGGTTTATATGAATAAAGGTGAATTCAAGAATCCGGTATTCCTCATATCGCTGATTCTGTGCTTGGCCATGGCCATCTGGGCCGTTGCCTTGAACGAGAACTTCACGGAAGTCGCGAATGCGGTGTTCGCATTCCTGACGGAAGACTTTGCATGGCTGTATCTGCTTGTCATGTTTGCCTTCGTCATTTTCGCGCTGTTCATGGCGTTCTCGAAATGGGGAAAGATCAAGCTCGGCCCCGACAACTCCAAGCCTGCATATTCGACAGTGTCGTGGTTCGCGATGCTGTTCGGCTGCGGCATGGGCGTCGGCCTGGTATTCTGGGGCATCGCCGAGCCTATTTCGCACTACGCAGGCCCGATGGCGGGCATCGATCCCATGACGCCCGCAGCTGCGGACTTCGCCATGGGTGCATCGTTCATGCATTGGGGCATTCATCCATGGGCAAACTACTCGATCATCGGTCTGGCGCTTGCCTATGCGATGTATCGCAAGGGTAAGGCGGCGCTCATCAGCTCCGCACTCGAGCCGGTTATCGGCGAGAAGAACGCCAAGGGCGTTCTGGGCAAGGTCATCGACATTCTGGCGATCTTCGCCACGATGGCAGGCGTTGTGACTTCGCTCGGCTTGGGCGTGCTGCAGATCAACGCTGGCCTGAACTACCTGTTCGGCATTCCGACCGATCTGACCGTGCAGATCATCATCATCTGCGTGATCTCGGTCATCTTCATCGGCTCCGCCGTGCTCGGCATCAAGAAGGGCATCAGCAAGATTTCCGACCTCAACCTGTACATCGCCCTGGGCATCATGGTCGTTTGCCTGATCGTGGGTCCGACGCTGGCCATAATGAACAACTTCGTGGGCGGCATGGGCGAATACATCGGCACGATCATCCAGAGCTCGCTCGACATCAGCGCCTATGGCGATAACGGCTGGATGCTCGGCTGGCGCGTCTTCTACTGGGCATGGTGGATCGCATGGGCGCCGTTCGTGGGCGTGTTCATCGCCCGCATCTCGCGCGGCCGCACCGTGCGCGAGTTCGTGCTCGGTGTTGTGTTGGTTCCTGCCATCGCATCCATCGTCTGGTTCTCGATCTTCGGTTCCATGGGCCTGTCCCTGGCCGAGACCGGCGCGATTTCGGCCGATGAGGTTGCCGCGATTGCCGCAGCACCCGAGACCGGCCTGTTCATGGTGCTCACGAAGTACCCGATCGGTCTGATCATCTCTGTCGTCATGATCATCCTGTGCTTCACGTTCTTCATCACATCGGCTAACTCCGGTACGTTCGTGCTCGGCATGCTGTCCAGCAAGGGCAACCAGGAGCCGCCGAACTCCAAGAAGATTCTGTGGGGCATCGTGCTCACGGTTATGGCAATCGGCCTGCTCATTGCAGGTGGCTTGAAGCCGTTGCAGACGATTTCGATTGCGGCGGCGTTCCCGTTCATCTTCATTATGATTGCCGCTATGGCGGCGCTCGTGAAAGGGTTCTCGCACGATAAGGATACCCCGAACATGGGAGACCCCGACTTCGTGCCCGACCCGGATGTTCCGGTTGACCCGGAGCTTGAGGAGATGCTGAAAGCAGAAGCCGAAGAGGCTGCAGCGGCAGCTGCTGCAGCAGCGGAAGCAGAAGCTGAGGAGCAGGCTGCCGAACCTGTCGCCTCGTAAAGAAGCGAAGCGTTTCGGGCTTCTTTCCTGAAGCATTGATCGTTCAATCCAACGGAAGGCCGGGCTTGCCCGGCCTTCCGCATATCATGGGGCGTGTACGCGAATACCCCGCTCGTAGCCATTCGAGCCATTCGGGGAGACTTCCCTTTGCTGGCCATTCGGGGAGTCTCCCAAATGGTTCAAACGGCTCCTGCCAGATGATCGGAGAATAAGCGTTCGTGCATCAGCGGTGCGCATTTTCTGCAATTAACGACGTGGGTTGCATTTTTTGAATGGCTAATGTTTTAAAATGCCCTCCGTACTGGAAATATGCATGAATGCAGCAGGGCGGCGGAAGGCAGATGCGATGATTCTTACGGGCAGCGAGGATATCCGTATTCGGAAAACCATTAATGCGATACGCAGCGTTTTTGAAGAGATGTTGCTCGAGATGCCCTATGAGAAAATCACGGTGAAGGAGCTTTGCAATCGCGCGCTCATCAACAAAACGACGTTCTACCGCTATTATCCGACGCTTGAGGATCTGCTTGCAGAAGTGCAATGGGAGTTTGCCGAACCCTATATCGAGCTAACGGCAGGCCTGCGCTATCCAGATGACCTTGAGCAGATCGTCCGCGAATTCATGCGTTACAGCGCCGAGCAGGGCCCCCTCTACGATGCCATCCTTTCGAGCGGCACCTATTCGGCTATCATGCGCAAAGTGCTCGATGACATGAGCGAGGAGCGCGCTCATGACTATCCGCCGCCAAAGGGCTGGAGTGATGACGAGTGGGCGATTTACATCGAGCATGTGAATACGGCGCAGACGCGCATTTACAAGAAGTGGGTCGATCAGGGTAAAACCGTGCCCGTAGAGCGCATGGTCGAACTCACTGTGCGACTCATCTGCGATGGAGCACGCCTGTAGCAGGGTGGCTCGCTGGGCATTCTGGTTACCCTTCATAAATCCTCCACATATTGAATCAAGAAATGCAACTCTTGTTGCATTGCAGTTGCGTTTCGTTAGAGTTATACAACTCCTGTTGTATAGAGGTTGCTTTACCGACGCTTTTGCAGAAAGTGCTGCTTGAGAAGCCCTCAGACAATGCGTATCTTGAGCCCATGAGGGCAAGGAAAGGAGATTACCATGAGCAAGCACAGCAATCCGAACAGCCAGGTATTCACATGCGGAGCTGCCCACACAGGTAACGGTTACTTCTATACGGAAACACCGATCGATAAATTGATTGCAGCTGCGAAGGCGGTCTTTGCGAAGGCGATTCGTTAACAACCCTCCCGGCAACATAATATGCTGGGCAAGGTGCGGCTACCCGTTGGGGGGGTGGCCGCATCGTTATTTAGGGGGCTGTTTGCGATGAATACGGTTTCGGCGCTATCGCAATTCCATGATGACAATCTGGGCGTCATCGATCCCTTCGACTTCGATTAGCGATTCAACAGCTCCGCGGGTAGCTGGTTCACCCCGCCAAGCTATGCCGCATCCAGCCGAAAGCGATCGCGGGATGGGAAAGAGGCGCCCAGGTAAACCATCGGTTTTTGCGGCGCTGCCGAACGCGAGGGCGCTCGCCGTGGACCCGAAGGCCACGACGAGCGCCTCGTTGTGTTTCGAACGGATGCTTTGCATCGGTTCGCTTACTTGATGACAAGGACGAAATCGGCGCCTTCTTGAGTTGCCGTAACCTGACGGCCTTTTTTCTGGGCGATTTCGGTGACGTTCTGCTTTTGCACGGCTGCGCTCACGAGGACGCGGATTTCCTCGTCGGGATAGTCGTTCATGGCCTCCATAGCCATCAGTGCAGGCTCCGGGCAAGATAGGCCGCGAGCATCAACTTCTTGCATGGTGCTACCTCTTTTCTCTGCTTGGGTCTTCCAATCGTCGTATTATGCAGCGTTAGCTTGCGAACCGGAATCGGTTGCCGGTTTCGTGGCCGCCTTCTTTTTGCGGCGTAGGCTCGCTGCCGCGATGACGAAGAGCACGACAATGCAGCAAACGAGCACGATTTGACCAGCTTCGGACGGCCCGCCGGCAACAGCCGCCTCTGTCTCGGTGGCTGCCTTAGCGGCGGCGCCGGCCAGGCCGAAGTTATGCGCGAATGCAGCGCCTACGAGCATGCCGACGAACGTCATGGCTGCATCGCTGGAGCCTTGGCCCGCCAGAATCATCTGGCGCAGCGGACAACCGCCGGCTAGAGTACCGGCGAATCCCACGGCGTACAGGCCCAAAATGTTCCACAGCTGCTGCGAGTGTGCGATGGGCTGGCCATCGAAGCTCAGCTTGAAGCTATCGGTTGCGAGACTATAGATGAGCATGACAACAAAGATGCCGATGATCGGTACAAGCAGCGTGAAGTCTTTCATCAGAATCAGATTGCGCACGCCGCCGACGAAGCAGATGCGCGTCTTCTGAGCCACGATTCCGATGACAAGTGCGACGACGAGGGCGATCAGCACTGGAGCATGCTTAGAGCCGGGGCCATCGGTGCTGGCGGCGAAGAGAGAAGTCGTCACGCCAATGATGAGCAGCACGACGAGCACGATGGGAAGCACTGCTCCCGATAGCTTGCCCGTGTCGGATTCGCGTCCGAGCGAGAATCCCTTCTTGAGGAACACAGCTCCGGTGGCAATGCCTGCAATAAGGCCGATGAGGCCAACCCAGGCATTCAGGTCGCCTGCGGCCATGCGGATGACCATGCGAAGCGGGTAGCCGAGGAAGATCAGGGCGCCGATCATCATGATGAATCCAAGGATGAAGCGCACCATGGGGGAAGAGCCCGCTGTTGAGCGATATTCCTTCGTCGCGATGGAGATGATGAATGCTCCAGCTACGAACCCGACGATTTCCGGCCGGAAATACTGCACCGGTGCAGCCTCGTGAAGCTTGAGGGCGCCAGCCACATCGCGGATAAAGCAGGCGGCGCAAATGGCCATGTTCGCCGGATTGCCGAAGAAGGCAAGCGAGGCGATGAGCAGGCCAACGACGATGCCGACGATGGCCAGGCCCTTCTTTGAGTTAAGAAACTCCATAGCAAACCTTTCTATTTTCGCATGGGAAGCAGAGCCCGATGCGGCGGATGGATAGTTACGGCATCGGTGCAATCTGAGGCAGCGCGCGGTCTTGCGGACTGCGACACGTATAGCATCAATGCTTATGCAGAAAGGAGAGTTGCAGAAGAAAGCCTCGGCGTCTTTTGCGCAGAAGTGGGCGCAGGGCTTCCATCGAGGAGTAGTAACATAGATTTCAGCTAGCTTATTCGCCGCATAGCATACATGCAACCATGTACGCAGGCTTGGTACGGTGTCTTCGGCGGCCCATTGCCCTCAGATGCGCTTTGCGGCATGGACCGCTTCATAGAATTCGAGCTGAGGTCCTGATGATGGACCCGGCGATGAAGAAGCGAGTTGCCTCTTTGGTCCTCTAGAGCAGGCGCGTGGCGAGGGCATCCCAGGATACGCGCGAGGTGTCGCAGGGCGAGCACGTTGCATGCAGGCTGCGCTCGAGTGCATGGGCAAGGCGCTCTTCGAATGCCGGCAGGTCCTCTTCGACGGGCGTATCGACATCGAGCATGCGCGGCGGTTCAACGAAATCGATGGTGCCGCCTTCCACATATGCTTCGATCCAGGGCTTCAGACCGGGCAGATCGGTCAGGACCGCTTTGCATCCGCAGGCAAGGGCCTCGATCGCCACAAGCGGAAGCCCTTCGAAAAACGACGGCAGCACAAAGACGTCGGCCTTGCTGTACTCGGCTGCGAGCTCTTCTTGGCTCAGCCGGCCGACGAAATCCGCAGGTATGTCGAGAGTGCGTGCGAGTTGGACGATTTCCTCGTATTCTTGCAGGTCGTTATAGCCCCCTGCGAGCACAAGGTGCGCTTCGGGCATGCGTTCGCACAACGCAGCGAATGAACGGATTAGGGATTCAACGCCTTTCTTGCGGTAGATTTTGCCGGCGTATACCACATTTGCGGTTCCTTCATGTCGAAGCTGTGGCTGCTCGTGGAATATGCGCGCGTTGTAGCCGGTGCCCACGACGCGAATCCGACTCGGGTCGGCCCCGTACACCTCAACGATCTCTTCCGCCTGCGCCTCATGCAGCGCATATATGCGATCGAGCATGCGCACGCCTTCGCGGATGAAGTCTCGCTCGAGCGGGATTTGGCGCATCTGACGGATGTCGGTCGAGTGCGACAGCCCGCAGACGATGCAATGCGTGAGAGCAGCGTTTTCGGCTGCATGTTGTGCGATGCGGCGGACGATAACGCTGCATGCAAGATACAGATGATGGCAGATTACGAGGTCGGGCAGAAAGCGGTCGAGCACATCGTCGAGCGTTGCCGTGAATGCAGCTTTGAATTGCGCGGTCATCTCGGACGTGAGATCGCGGTAGCGCGTCGCCTTGTACGGCATGACGTTCGACATGCCTACAACGGGGAAGGGCAGCTCATCTGTTTCGAACCGTACGGGGCAGAACAAAACGCGCTCTGGGAATACGGGCTCATCACCAGGTCCGATGCCGGCGATGACAGCCTGCTCATACCCTTGTCGATGCAGTGATTGCACCGTTTCATTCAGGTATACGCCGCTGCCGGTCGAGTCGGGCTTTTGCGCGCTGATATGCAGAATTCTCATGATGCTCCTCGGGTGGGCGTGCTGCCCATCGCCTGCGTGGAACACTTGTCTCGGATAGGTGTTCCATCTCGGACGAGTGCCCCAACCGTATGTGGAACACTTGTCGTGGAACACTTGTCACGGACAAGTGTTCCATCCGTTGACTGTGCAATTCTCGCTTTGGGCTATTTCACGACCATGACAGGTAGGTCGGTGTTGCGCAAAACTGCCGTGCTCACGCTGCCCAGAGAAGCGCGGATGCCGCCGAGGCCCCGTCGTCCCATGACGATGCAGTCGATAGCATTTTCCTCGTCGTTCGCGTAATCGCAGATGACTTCACGCGGTGCGCCTTTTTTCACGACGATCTTCACATCGATATTCTCGGGGATGCTTTCGAAGAATTTCGAGATACGCTCGCGCATCTGTTCTTTGTAGGCAGCCAAAGCGTTGTCATGCATGATATCCAGCTTGTCGCATTCGTCCTTGGTGGCGCCAGCCATGCGCATGGCGACCTTGAACGATGTTTCTTCGGAATTGCTGTTAGATACCAAGAGCACGGTGAGATCAACGTTAACGGGTCCGGCTCCCATCTCGATAGCTGCGGCGAGTGCCTTGTTTGCGGATTCGGAACCGTCGAAGGGCACGAGGATGTTCGTGTACATGGCGGACCTCCATTCGATGAACGCGACTACAGAACCTGCAATGGAAATAGTAGCATGGTATTCTTGTCATGGCTGTTCAAACTAGGAAGAGGATGAAGATGTCTGAAGCTCGCGTTGGCAAGGAAAAGAAGGTAAGGCTTACTGAATACACCTGCCATGGCGGTTGAGCCGCCAAGTGGGCTCCGGGGGAGCTGGAACAGATTCTTGCGGAAATCGCGCCGCCAGCGGATGCGAGCGTCATGCTCGGGTTTGAGACGAGCGACGACTGCGCCGTATACAAGCTGCGGGATGACCTGGCGGCTGTGCTCACGCTCGATTTCTTCACGCCGGTGGTTGATGACCCTTACGAGTTCGGCGCCATCGCGGCATGCAACGCGCTCTCCGACGTGTTTGCCATGGGGGTAAAACCCCTTGTTGCTCTCAATATCCTGGCGTTTCCCGTGGCGCTCGGCACGGAAGTGGTGGCTGAGGTCATGCGCGGCGGTTCGGACAAGGTGCGCGAGGCAGGCGCGTTCATCGTGGGCGGCCACTCGATTGACGATGACGAGCCCAAATACGGGCTGGCTGTATTCGGTACGGCCCATCCCGATGACATCTTGCGCAACGAGGGCGCCCGCGCGGGCGACGTGCTGTATTACTCGAAGCGCATCGGCATGGGCATCATGAATTCGGCGTTCACGGCAAAGATGGAAGACGACGCGAGCATGCGTCCGGTAATCGATGCCATGATGGAGTTGAATCGCTATGCTGCCGAAGCGTTCGAGGGCTTGGATGTGCACGCCTGCACTGATGTAACCGGCTTCGGCTTGGCGGGGCATCTGCATGAGATGCTGGCATCGAGCAATATGTCAGCTATCTTGAACTGGGATGATTTGCCGCTCTTCGATGGCGTGTACCACTACTCGCAAATCGGTTGTCGTCCTGGGCGCGGCTACGATGTGCAGGAATGGGCAGAGGGGTTCGTGCGCAAGGGCACGCTTTCTGCGGAAGAGTACGGCGATCGCATGGGTGTGCTTTGCGACCCGCAGACATCGGGCGGTCTGCTCGTGGCGCTTGCACCCGAGCAGGCGTCGGCCTATGAGGCACGTTTCCAGGAGTTGCTCGGTCGCGCGCCATATTGCATCGGAGAGGTCGTCGATGGTCCTGGCGGCTTCATCTTCATGCGCTAGCGTGACGCTTCGGCGCGCTTTCAAATGAGCAACGGCGCCGGGCCCTGCTCATCCCTTCTCTCTGCGCAATGCGGCAGAAGGGGCAGCGGGGTGCTGCATCTAAGCGGTATTTCTAAATTTTTATAATCGCGATTAGAAATTATGATGCAATGCCGTTTGCCAGCGAGTACAATAGCTTACAGAGGGTTCGCAACCGATATTGAGAAGGGTGCCCAATCATGAATGTTTTGGTTATCAATGCAGGTAGTTCATCGCTGAAATTTCAACTGCTCGACGTGGATACGCGTGAAGTGTACGCGAAGGGCAATTGCGAGCGCATCGGCATCGATGCTTCGTTCATCGGCT
>CAYOBD010000065.1:0-10103 GCA_964402005.1 uncultured Eggerthellaceae bacterium | reverse complement strand
CAGACGCTCCCTGCGCAGGTGCTGGGCGAAGACAAGGGTATCACGCTCAGGCTGAACGGCCTTTCCCCGGACGGAAAGTCGCTGGATGTGCAGGTGGAGAATGCCGGCACGGAGCCGCGGGCCGCGGTGCTGGAAAACTTCATTGTCAACGGCTGGCAGATCGACGTGCGCAATCGGATTATGGCCCGCGCCGGCCAAACGGAGCGCTTGCTGATCCCGCTCGCGGACAGGGTGCCGGGCTTCGCGGGTTTCCGTGACATAGGGTTCACGTTCCGCTTCTATAAGCCGGACGGTCAGTTTGCCGGGGTCTCGCTGAATGAGCCAGGGCTAACTTCAATAAGATCTGGGCGCTTGCTCGAGCAGTCTCCCTTGCAGTGGTCACAGCGATCTTGGAAGGGGCATCCAGGCGGCACATCGAGCGGACTCGGCGGCTCGCTGTCGATGCTCTCGATCTTCTTGGAAAAATCCATCCCAATATCGAAGATGGCCCCCATGAGCGCCTGCGTATAAGGATGCTTGCAGTTCTGGATTTCCTCAGCTGGCAGCACCTCCACGATGTTGCCCAAGTACATGACGGCGATCTCGTGCCCGAATGAATGGATGAGCCCCAGGTCGTGGCAGATGAAGCCGATAGCTATGTTGTGCTCCTTCTGCAGCCGCGCAATAAGCTCGATTACCGTTTTCTGCACGGAAACATCGAGTGCGCTCGTGGCTTCATCCATGATGATGATTTCGGGCTCGAGCGCTAAAGCACGCGCAATGGCGACGCGCTGGCGCTGTCCGCCGGACATGTTATGCGGATATCGGTCTGCGAAATCACCCGGCAGCTCCACCATCTCGAGCAGTTCGCGAGCTTTCTCGTCAACCTCTGTCTTCTTGATGCGACCGAAGTTGAGCAATGGCTCGCACACGATTTCCTTGATGAGCATCTTCGGATTCATGGACGACGTGGGATCCTGAAACACCATCTGGATATGCTGGCGGTTCTGGCGCAGTTCCTCGCCCTTGAGCTTGGTAATATCCTTGCCATGGAACAGAATTTCTCCCTCGTCTGGTTTATCAAGCGACACCAAAAAGCGCATAAACGTAGACTTGCCACAGCCGGATTCGCCGACCAAGCCGAGCGTCCGCCCACGATACAGATTCAGGCTTACATCGTTGCAAGCTGTAAGCATCTTGCCACCTGCCGCATGGAAACGGCGCGTGACGTGCTTGGCTTCCAGCACGAGTTCCTTCTCTTCAGCCCGGGTATCAGACATAGCGCTCACCTCCTATCGAGGGTACGGCAGCGAGCAGCTTTCTCGTGTATTCGTTATCTGAGCCATGCAGGATATGGTCGCGCGTGCCTTCGTCTTCAATCTTGCCCATCTTCATAACCACCAGATAGTCGCTCATGTAAGCAGCAACACCCAAGTTATGGGTCACGATAATGATGCTCGTGCCATACTCCTCTGTAAGCTCGACCATCTGGCGCACGATCTGCGCCTGGATGGTCACATCCAGAGCACTGGTGGGCTCATCGGCCAACAGCAGTTTAGGCTGGAACGTCATAGCCATGGCAATGCCCACACGCTGACGCATGCCGCCGGATAGTTGGAACGGATAGCTGTTCATAACGTTGTTGCCGTCGGGAAGGCGCATCTTCTCCAGCATAGTCACGCCCATGTCCCACGCCTCGGATTTCGAAACGTTCTTATGGGTGCGAATGTACTCCACGAATACCTTGCCGATCTTTTTTGTCGGATTCATCATGGCACCCGAATCCTGGAAGATCATGGATATCTCGCTGCCGCGCAATTCGCGCCACTGCTTGGAGTTGTAGTCTAAAAGCGAATTACCTTGATACAGGATGTCGCCTTTCGTCACCTTGCCTGCCCCGGGCAAAAGCCCCAATACCGCGCGGATGACGGTCGTCTTGCCCGACCCCGACTCGCCCACGAGCGAGCAAATCTGCCCTTCGTCGAGCTTCATGCTGAAGTCGGTCACTGTGAGTTTCTCGCCGTAGGAGACGTCGATGTCGTTGATTTCCAGTAACATATTCGCCTCCTATTCCGTCCGCGGATCCAAAATGTCACGCAGGCTATCGCCGAGCATGTTGAAGATTACAACAACGATGAAGATCGCCAAGCCCGGGAAGATCATGAGCCAGGGCGCGCTCGTCATATATGCGCGGCCCTCGCTAAGCATGAGGCCCCATTCAGGCGTAGGCGGTACGGCACCGAAACCGAGGAACGAAAGGCCTGCGAGCTCCAGCATCATGGAGCCGATATCCATAGCCGCTGTAATCACAAGCGTGGTAAGCGCGCTCGGCAACATGTATTTGATCAGCATGCGCGGCGTCTTCGATCCGGTGACGATGGCAGCGGCAACGTAGTCGCGATCGCGAATCTTCAACACCAGACTTCGCGCAAGGCGCGCGTACTTCGGCCAAGTTACCAATCCAACAGCCAAAATGGCGTTGTGGATCGACGCTCCCAGGATGCCGGCAACGGCGATGGCCAGAATCATACCCGGGAATGCAATGAACATATCGGCGATGCGCATGATGATGGCATCGACGGCCTTGCCGAAATAACCCGCAAGCACGCCCGCCACAGTACCGACGACGAATGCGATTATCACGACGGAGAATGCCGCAATAAGCGATGTTTGTGCACCGTAGATAACACGTGTGAACACATCGCGACCGAGCTTGTCGGTGCCGAAGATATGCTCCGAGCTCGGTGCCTGCAGCGCCTCGGTGAGCGAGCCGGTGGTCGGGTCAACGCCACCCGTAATCACCGGAGCGAATATCGCCACAAGAACGACCAGGATGCCTAAAACGCTGAATATCGTGAACGTTTTGTTCTGAAGGAAAACGTTCTTCTTATTGTTCTTTCCCTTGTTCGTCTTCGCCATGCCGATCACCTCTTAACCCTCATGCGCGGATCTATGAAGTTGTAAGAGATGTCAACAACGAGATTGATCACCATGTAAATGAGCGCTACCCATAAGACGTACGCCTGGATAACCGGGAAGTCATACGCAGTGATGGCGTTGACGGCCAAGTTGCCCATGCCGGGATACGAGAAAATGACCTCGACAACAGCAGTGCCGCCCAAAAGCGATCCCATGGACAAGCCGAGAAGCGTGATCAGCGGAAGCATGGAGTTCGGCAGCACATTGCGCCAGAGGATCTTGCGCTCGCTCACGCCACGGGCGCGCGCGCCTACTACGTAGTCTTGATTGAGCTCTTCCAAGACGGCGGTGCGCACCTGCCTTGTATATTTCGCCGTCATGGCAAACGCAAGCGTGCATGCTGGCAAGATCAAGCTGCGCAGATCGCCCCCCGACGAAATGGCGGGAACGAGCCCCAGTGTTACCGCAAACACCAAAATGAGTATGAGGCCGACCCAGAATCCGGGCACCGATACGCCGAAGAACGTCAGTGCGCGCACGATGTAGTCGATCGGCTTGTTCTGATGCACGGCAGACAAGATGCCGAGCGGAACCGAGAACACAAGCATGATAGCCAAAGCAAGCAAAGCCAATTTTATCGTCGGCCATAAGCGCGTGAGCAGCACTGCAGCAACCGGCTTACCTTGCGCAACCGTATACGATGTACCGAAATCGCCTTGCAAGCAAGCGGTAAGCCAATTCCAATACTGCACAAGGAACGGCTGATCCAATCCGAGCGTTTGGCGCATAGCCTCGACTTCCGCTTCAGTCGGAATCACGCCCGAGATCGTGAACACTGCACGAGCTGGATCGCCCGGAGCCAAATACACGAGCAGATACGTGATGAAACTGATGCCTATAAGCACGATTACCATCTGGCCGAGCCGGATGGCAATTTTCTTCCCCATCAAGACTTTTCACCCCTTTCTTCCACTCTTACCCCTCCTTCATTCGGCTTCGTGAATCGAAAGCATTTGCGGAAGAGGCACCTGTCTGGGAAAGCGAACCTGCGATGGCTTTACGCACCCCAGACGGGTGTCCCATCCGCAAAAGGGCCCCGCAGCCCAAATTGCAGCGGGACCCTTTCGGTTCGTCCGCGTTCGCGTTCCCCGGAGCACTACGCGGCCGGAGTCACCTCAGTAGACAGCCAGTAGTAATCGATTGTGTGGATGGGTGCCGTTGCGACTTTGGCATTGGCGAACGCCATGGAGCTGGTGTAGTAACCATGAACCAGGACAGCCGCGTCATCGAGCAGGCACTGCTGCATCGTGGTGATGGCCTCGAGGCGCTCGTTCTCATCCAGGGATGTCTGCAGCGTTGCATAAGCTGCATCGTAGGCGTCGTTCTGATAGCCGCAATAGTTGGCCTCATTACCGCCGGCCCAGTTAGCCAGGTAGGCAGTCGGGCTGCCGGCAATCAGCGTTGACCAGTTCTGAGCGAGCAGGTCGTAATCACCATTGACCATCATGTCCCAATTGGTATCGGAGTCAACAACCTTAAGATCCACGCCAATGCCCACTTCAGCGAGCTCCTGCTGACCAGCCTGCGTGATGTCGCCCAGACCGCGATTCTCGTAGGTAACCCACTTCAGGACGATGTTCGCGCCATCGAGCTCGCGAATGCCATCGCCATCGCTATCCACGATGCCGGCATCGTCGAGCAGCTTGGCAGCAGCTTCCTTATCGAAGCCATACTTGTACGTGAGCTTGTCGTAGTTGTAGTCCAGGTTGGACGGCAAGACGGCGTAGCCGTAGCCGTACAGCCCACCCAGGGTGACATCGTCGATGGTCTGACCGTCGATTGCCATCATAACGGCCTGACGCAGTGTGTCGTTAGCCAAAACGCCATTGAAGTTGACCCACGAGAAGCCGGTGCGCACGCCGTTGGCCACGTTGACTGTATAGGCATCGTTTGCCTTCAGATTCTCGAGGTCGGCCTTGGTGGAGATGTTCTCTGCCAGATCGATGTCGCCAGCCAGCAGTGCGTTGGCCTTTGCCGTAGCATCGCCCAAGTACTTGATCTCGACGGTCTCGTACGGAACGGCCGTGTAGTAGTTGGGGTTGGCCTTCATCGTGTAGCCCACATCAGGAGTGAACGTATCAATCATGTACGGGCCAGTGCCGATGACGCCGTTCGTGTAGTCCGTCGTGTTCTCCACGTCAACGATGGCCATGGTCGGGTCGGCCAGGTTGGCACGAAGATCGGGGTACGCGGTCTTGGTCTCGATGGTTAGCGTACCAGCCGCATCGTCGGGCGTGATGACCGCATCTTTCTCGAGGAACTTCTCAGGGGTTGCTGATCCGTTCGCACCAGCCTCGAACAGGCGCGCATAGGAAGCCGCGATTGCCGAAGGCGTCACATCGGCGCCGCTGGAGAACTTGACACCCGGGCGGATGTTAAACGTCCAGGTTTTGTGGTCGTCGGACACCGTATAGTCATCGGTTGCCAACCAACCTACAACGTTGGCTTCGTCGTCGAACTTGAACAGACACTCGGTGATGCCGTAGCGCATGGCGTTCCAAGCCGTATTTGTCTCCATCGCGGGATCAACGCCACCGGCTGAGTAGTTCTGGCAGCCAAACGAAAGCGTGCCGCCCGTTGACGCAGTCGCTGCAGGCGTATCGCCGCTGGTAGCTTCGCCACCGCCGCCCTGGCTGCTTCCGCCGCCCCCGCCGCATGCAGCCAGCACACCCAAGGCTACAACCGCGGACAGGCCGAGCGCGACGAGCTTCCCCATCCTCTTCTTCATGCTTCCTCCTTCGTCCTTTCCCTTCTTTTTGCCAATTTTTCTACTAGGTACATTGATCATTGGCATTAGTAAGTGGACGTTAACACATGTATTTATGACTATTCAATACCTTATAAATAAATTTAATTAGGTAGCTATTTTCTAGGTCATGCTTGACAATAAGCGCCGTACATGGTTTCCTTTTATTGAACATATGAACAGTTGTGCATATGTTATATGGAAGAGGCTGACCTACATCAATCGAAAGGAAACGAGGCGAACGCATGAATAAAAAGCAGAAGAAGCTGCGCAACCGCATCATCGTGGCACTGTGCATCTTCGCCGTGATGGAGGCGCTCGAGCTGACCGGCGTCTTCGAGATGATTCCCGAGCCGTATGCGCTGTGGGTAGAATTCTGCGCGTTCCTCATCCCCTACCTGATCGCGGGCTACGACGTGCTCGGCAAGGCGTGGCACGGCATCACGCACAAGCAGCCATTCGACGAGAACCTGCTCATGGCCATCGCCACCATCGGGGCATTCGCGCTTGTTTTCTTCCCCGAATCGGAGCCGCATATGGCCGAAGGCGCTGCCGTCATCCTGTTCTACCAAGTCGGATCACTGTTCGAAAGCTACGCCGTCGGCAAGACGCGCAAGTCGATATCCGACATGATGGACATCGCACCCGATTTCGCCAACTTGATAGGCGAAGACGGCGAAATCCAGGAAGTTGACCCGTTTGAGGTGCCCGTCGGTGCGCAAATCGTAGTCAAAGCCGGTGAGCGCATCCCGCTCGATGGCATTGTAGTATCTGGCCACTCGCAGCTCGATACGTCGGCACTGACCGGCGAATCGGTGCCGCGCGTAGTCGAGGAGGGCGCCGAGGTCATCAGCGGCTGCGTGAACATGACCGGCATGCTGACCATCGAGACGACGTCGGCCGCCGAGAATTCCACCGTCCAGCGCATTTTGGAGCTTGTCGAGAACGCAAGCGAGAAGAAATCGCGCAGCGAGAATTTCATCAGCCGATTCGCGCGCATCTATACACCCATCGTGGTGATTGCGGCCGTGGCGATTGCGCTCATCTGCCCGCTGTTCCTAGGCTACACGTGGACGCAGGGTATTTCGAGCGCGCTGATATTCCTCGTGGTCAGCTGCCCGTGCGCACTGGTCATCAGCGTACCGCTGTCGTTCTTCGGCGGCATCGGCGCCGCAAGCCGCCAAGGCATTCTCGTGAAGGGCTCAAGCTATCTCGAAGCGCTCTCCGAAGTCGACACAATCGCATTCGACAAGACAGGCACGCTCACAAGCGGCACATTCGGTGTCGTAGCCGTACATGCACACGGCGGCGTGGATAAAGAACTTCTTCTGTCGTATGCCGCGCATGCCGAAGCATATTCGAACCACCCGATCGCACTTTCGGTCGTAGACAGCTACTCAGGCGTGATCGATCGCGACAAAATCGAGAACGTGGAGGAGATCTCTGGCAAGGGCGTTGCTGCCACAATCGACTCGCATAAGGTGTTCATCGGCAACGACAAACTCATGGAAACCGAAGACCAGCTTTATCACAACTGCAAGCTGGTCGGCACCATCCTGCATGTAGCCGTAGATGGCGAGTACCTTGGTCACATCATCATCGCCGACATGATGAAGGACGACGCTAAGGAGGCCATTGACGGTCTGCATGCCGCTGGCGTGAAGAAGACAGTCATGCTGACCGGCGACCGAAAAGAAGTCGCCGAAGCCGTAGGCACCGAGCTGGGCGTGGATGAGATCCGCTCGCAACTGATGCCGCAAGACAAGGTCACGGCCGTCGAGGCGCTGCTCGCCGAGCATGAGGGCACGAAGGGCAACGTCGCGTTCGTGGGCGACGGAATCAACGACGCGCCTGTACTCATGCGCGCCGACGTGGGCATCGCGATGGGCGCCATGGGATCGGATGCGGCCATCGAGGCAGCCGACATCGTGCTGATGGACGACAAGCCGTCCAATATCGCGCGCGCCATCCGTATTGCCCGCAAGACGCTCGGCATCGTGAAGCAGAACATCACGTTCGCCATCGCTGTGAAGATCGTGATCATGGTGCTGGCTCTGCCGATGATCGGCATCGCCAACATGTGGCTTGCCGTATTCGGCGACGTGGGTGTGTCGGTTCTCGCAATTCTGAACGCCATGCGCTGCCTAGCGGGAGGCAAGAAGAAGTAGTGTACGGTCACGACAATCATCTAGCCGATGGGCTATCAAGCGCAGGCTCGATAGCCCATCGGCTTCGATAGCCCATCCCCAACCTCGTAGGAAGCTAACATGCCTCAAGAAAGCAAACCGGTGGTCTTTGCGGAAAGCGACCTGCTCAACCACACAATAGATGATCTTGTGTGTACGAACTGCATCAAGGGATTCTGTCCAGCGCGAACAGCGGCAGTATGCGGTCTCAGGGAGTTCACATTCTGCGGAGCCCGGAAGATCGCCGATGACGTTGTTGCAGCGTATAATGAGCGCACGGCAAGCAATCTCGTTATCGAGAAACCTTGCTAGGAACGGCCCGGAAACCCCTGCGGGTTTTGGACCGTTTGTATCTTCCACAGTAGAGCCATGCCGTCGGTAAAGATCGAAACGACATCGGAACCATTGTTCAGCAGACGGGCGCTGCTCCGACTGCTGTGGCCACTCGTGATTGAGCAACTGCTCACGGTTCTGGTCGGAGTAATAGATGTCTTCATGGTGGCGTATGTCGGTGAAACGGCCGTGTCAGGGACCGCGCTCGTTGATTCGGTAATCTATCTGTTCATACAAGTCATTTTCGCAGTCACTGCGGGCGGTACCGTCGTGTGCGCGCAATTCATCGGGGCGCGCGACCTGAGTTCGGCATCTAAATCCGGCGCACAGCTCGCACTTGTATCCGTTGTTGCGATGATCGCGGTCGCCATAGTCTTCCTGCTAGCGGGATCGCAGATCCTAGGGTTGCTTTTCGGCGGCGTGAGCGACGAGGTCATGGAAAATGCCCTCACGTATTTGGGTTTCACCGTCTCATCACTGCCATTCATGGCGCTGTTCTACTCGGCCGCATCGGTGTTCCGCGCAAACGGAGAAACGCGCATTTCAATGCTGTCCGCATTGCTTATGAACGTGATCAATGTGGGCGGAAACGCGCTGTGCATCTTTGCGCTGCACCTGGGGGTCTTCGGTGTAGCGGTCTCTACATTCGCTGCGCGGGCGCTCGCCGCCGCATGCATCTTGATGGTGCTGCAGCGCAAGGACAACCCCCTGCGCATAAGTGGAATCGCCCAATTCAAACCTGATAAGGCCGTCATCCAGAAGATCCTTTCGATAGGCGTACCCAATGGCGTCGAGAGCGGGTTGTTCAACTTGGGGAAAATCCTGCTGCAGAGCCTGGTCGCGACGCTGGGCACGGCATCGATCGCTGCGTATGCGGTAGCATCGAGCCTGGTCACGTTCTTGTATCTGCCCGGAAACGCACTTGGCGCCGCCATGCTGACAATCGTAGGTCAGTGCTACGGAGCCAAGGAGATGGGGCAGGCGCGCGGCTATGTGCACAAGTTGTTGGGCTTGAACTACGCGATGCTCGCTGTTATCTGCGCCATTTTAATCGGGGGCGCCCAGATTTGGGTGGGGCTCTACGGGCTTTCTGCCGAGGCTTCGACCGCCACCGTCGAGCTCGTTGTCGCACATTCCATCGCGATGGTCATCTGGCCGCTCGCATTTTTGTTCCCTTATTATTTCCGCGCCATCGGCCGCGCTGCGTTCCCTATGATCGTGAGCATAGCAACCATGGCGATTCTGCGCGTAGGATTGGCCTACTTGTTCGTCGCGGTGCTGGGATACGGCCTGATCTGGGTCTGGTATGCCATGTTCATAGATTGGGCCGCTCGCGTAATCGTGTTCGTGGTAGCGTTTAGGCGCGGTTACGGAGAATGAACGGAAGGCGATCCCGGTGACTCGTTCCCTATATGAACGGTACTTCTGGCAATCCATTCCCTATTCGAATGACGCTTCCAATAAGCCCATCCCTTACTCGAACAGCACTTCCGGCAACCTATTCCCTATCCGAGCGTCACTCCTACGCCATGGAGCCGATCTCGTATTTCTCCTTAATGCGGCCGAACATCTTCGGCCAGGATACGGCGACGGGCACGAGAAAAATCACCGTCCCGATGGCACTTGCCAGATTCGTGAAGAACCCTGCCGTATATGTGGCAGCAATGCTCGCGTTGTTTATGTCTGACACAAACCCTACCAACGTCCAAGTATCCAGGATGAAACCGTACAGGAACACGGCCGCAAACCCGAAGACCGCAATCGAGGCACGACGTTTGAGCAGCCCATGGTTCGCCAGGACCCCAGCAAGGAAGCCGACGAGTCCCATTGTAAACATCTGCCAAGGCGTCCAAGGTCCCTGGCCGAAGAAGATGTTGGAT
>CAYOBD010000064.1:0-10162 GCA_964402005.1 uncultured Eggerthellaceae bacterium | reverse complement strand
GGAACGAGTTCTGCGACTGGTATATCGAGTTCTCCAAGAGCCGTTTGGGTGCCGATGCAGACCCGGCCGACCGGGCCGTTTGCCAGCGCAATCTGATGTTCGTGCTTGACCAGGCTATCCGCCTGCTGCATCCCATCATGCCGTTTGTGACCGAGGAGATCTATCAGGAGCTACCCTTCGACCGCGAAGCCGAGCCGTATCTGATCGGCGCCGCTTGGCCGAACGCCGCGGAACTGGCGGCGTACGCCGACGATGCATCCGAGCGCGCCATCGACCTCGTGTGCGGGGCCATCTCCGCCGTGCGTTCGACGCGTGCGCGTTATCGCCTGTCGCCAAAGCAGCCGCTCGATGTGGTGGTGAAAGCCGATGCGGCCGACGTCGCCTTGCTCGAGGCGCAGCGCGGGTTGGTGGAGAGCATGGGCAACACGGCGTCGTTTGCCGTGGCCGCTGATGCGGCCAAGCCCGCAAGCTCCGCTGTTGTGCTGGTGGCCGGCATGGAGGCTTATATCGTGCTGGCCGGACTTGTGGACTTCGATGCCGAGCGTGCACGTCTGGGCAAAGAGCGCGAGAAGCTGGCGAAGGACGAACAGAAGCTCGACAAGAAGCTGGCCAACCCTGGCTTCCTGTCCAAGGCCGCGCCCGAAATCATCGAGAAGGATCGCGCGCACCATGCAGAGCTCGTCGAGCAGATCGCCCGCATAGACGCACAGCTTGCCGAACTGTCGTAACGAATGGGGCAGAGGGCTTGCCTTTCGAACTAGGCTAGGGGTTACCTCCCGGGTTCGGAGACAGGGAAGGCGCCTCGTCCCTCAGCCGAACTGTTGTAACGCATGGGCCAGGAAGGTTCGCCTCCCTGGCCCATTTAGTCAAGGCGCTCGTCCTTTGGCCCATCGAGCGCAATCCGGTTTGCGAAGGCGCCCGTCCTTTGACCCATCGAGCGCAATCCGGTTTGCGGACATTTGAGGGTTTCTGCCGTTGCTTGACGCATGTGAGCGGGTGCTGCGATCGATGTTGTATACTATTCGGTTGGAATCGCAGTTTAAACGATTTACGAAGGGGTAGAAATGAACGAACTGCTTGCGCAGTTGTGGACGCCGGAGCTTCAGCAGGCGGTCACGATAATTGTTGTTTGCTTGGTCATCCTGTATATCCTGAGCATCGTGTTCGTGGCGCGTGATGCCTATCTGCGCGGTACGCACTGGTACCTGTGGGCAATCCTCGCATTGGTCCCGCTGCTGGGCGTAATCGCGTATTGCCTGCTTCGTCCGCCGCTGCTGCGCATCGACCGCGACGAGCAGGAGCTGGAGGTTGCGCTCAAGAGGCGCGAGTTGACAAAGTACGGCGAATGTGCGAACTGCGGCTATCCGGTCGAGGCAGATTACGTGATGTGCCCGAACTGCCATCAGCGTCTGAAGAACCTGTGCCCGACCTGCCATCATGCGCTCGATCCGGCATGGGGCGTGTGCCCGTATTGCACGACTCAGATCGGCGGGCGTCGCAGGCAGTCTCAGCAGGCTGCCGCCGCCGCTGCTGCAAGGGAATAGACACACCGCATCTCTGCTGCAACGAAAGCCGCCCTTCGGGGCGGCTTTTTTGTTGGCGGGGACATTCCTGATTGGTCGCCTAAGGCGCCTCTGGTTGTTATCGGCATTCAATCCGTTTGCGGTGCAGGTGCCGGAAGCCTTTGCATCGGCTTGGCGTTTTCGAAGCAGAACGGAAGACAATTGGGAGAAAAAAGCAAGCAAATCTGTCAACTAACTATGTAGGTGGAACATAATGGCACTATAATGAATCCCATAAAAATGCAGGAGTATATGCAACAGATAAAACTAGTAAAAAACTGGGCTGAAGGTGACAACAAGACCGAGGGGTGCTTATGGGCAATCTGAAGCAGACGCACGATAGTCGCAATCGCAAGCATAGCGCTGTCGGAAAACCGAATCGTGGCAGTGCGGTTTTCAGAACATTCATCGCATGCGTGACGGCGTTCACGCTCATGATGCCGATCACGGCTACAGCCGCAATCGCCAACGACGAGAGCGATTATGACCCGGATGCAACGGAAGCTCCCGTTGTTGAGGCGGTTGATAACGGGACGATCGCAGGAGAAGGCGTAACAGGTGATGAGCCTTCGGGCGTTGATGCCGATGGCGAAGACGCTCCTGACGGCGAAGGCGTGAGCGGCGACGCAGACAAAACCGGCGAAGAAAAGGCTGACGGCACCGATACTGCCAAAGATGGCAAAGATGCTGCGGACAAAGACGCCGAAGATAAGGATGCTAAAGCCGAGGACGACCAGGGCGACAAAGACTCCAAGGATGATGCAGACGGCAAGGACGGCGATGGTCAGGATGCCGATGACGAAACTGCAGACAAGGCTCCTGAGACCGTCGAAAGTAAGGGCACTGTAATCGACGAGGCAGAAGATGCCGACGACGAAGCTGCCGACAAGAAGGATGCAGACGAAAAGGACGCTGATAAGGACGACGAGGCCGAGAACATGCCTGCGCAGGCCTTCGAGGCGTCTCTTACCACCGAGAACGGTGAGTCCTTGACGGTGCACGTGAAGGCCCCGAAGGGCGCATTCCCGCTCGATACCACCATGAAGGTGACGAGCGTTCAGAGCGAGGACGTGCCGGAGGCGGTTGAAAAGGCTGTGTCGGCCCGAACCGATGACGCGGTCGTCGACATGCAGGCCGTCGATATTTCGTTCAAGGACGTAGATGGCAAGGAGATCGAGCCCGCCAAGAAGGTCACCGTTACGTTTACGTCCGACCTTATCTCGAAGGATGACGAGCCGATGCTCGTGCACGTCGATGACGAAGGCAAAGCGAACGTTCTCGACCCGCTGAGCGACAAAGAGCTCAAGAACCGCGGCGTGGAGGCCAACGAAAACGAGCTGCTGGTTGACTCTGACGAGTTCTCTATGTATGTATTGACGTTGACGGGCCAGCTGACCGCGGACGTGCTGACCGCCGATGGTAAGACCTATAAGATCACAGTCACTTGCGACGAAGATGCCCAGATTCCCGAGGACGCAGAGCTAGTTGTTACCGAAATCCTGTCGGGCACCGACGAGTATCAGAACTACCTGGACCAGGCTGCTGAGGCGCTGGGTCAGGAGAACAGCGAGGATGTGCCGTACGCGCGCTTCTTCGACATCGAGATTCACAATGCGGCAGGCGAGAAGATTGAGCCGGCTGCTCCCGTGCAAGTGAAGATCGAGTTGGCCGATGCTCCCGAAGCAGAGCAAAGCCCGCTGCAGGTTGTCCACTTCGAGGGCGATGAGGAAACCCCCGTCGTGGTAGAAACTAAGGCCGATGAAGAAGCAGATGTCTGCTTCGAAGCGGAGTCGTTCTCGACGTGGGCTGTCATCACTGTGCCACCGAACGTGACCGATCTGGACGGCCTAACCGCAACTATTCAAAGCCGATGGGGGTCATACGCAACAGCCGATCCTAATACCGGAGAGTCTCCCAACCGATTGAACTCGACCGATGAAGCACATGCTGCTCAATGGCATTTCGAATCCGCTGGAGGTGGGTATCACATCTACACTTTGGATGACGATGGCGGAAAGCTATATCTGCGCATGGATATAATCAATTGGTGGGGTGGTCCTACCGATAAATCGGATGTCACCGTAGAATCCACAACAAACCCGCAGACGTTTAATGTGATCAGAAATGATGGTGATGGAACTTATACAATTCGAAATCCGCAGACGTATCACGATTTAGTCGAGAACTGGGGATTCTGGGCTCAGTGGGAAAATAATGTTGGGAACCAGGAGAATCACCTGACTCTTCATTTCCAGCAGCCGGAAACGCAACTTGGAGACGAATATGCGGTAATCGTTCAGAGCAAGAAAGACCCTGAGACGTATTATGCAGTTATGAACGACGGTTCGCTGCAGAAGGTTCTCGCCGTCACCAAGGATGAGTATGGATGCGTAACTGAAGTCGAGTTGGACTATCCGCTGTTCTGGACGTATGGGTCAGAATACGGGAATATTCAAAGATTTGGCTGGTCGGGATCTGTTGATCTTTTATACATCCATTCCGACGCGCTTCAATATGATGGCAACCAGCTTCCTCAGGGTTACTATTACAGGTGTATCAATCCTTATGATGGAAATGGCTACAGCGATGAGCCATATATCCCGGATACTTTAAATCCTGATGGAACAGTTCAAGACAAACGGCCGCAATACAATGCAGCTCATCCGAATTTTGTCGGCTCGTGCGCGATACGGTACGAAAACTATAAGATTCACTCCGGCGATGGCAATTATATCGGCATCGATGGTAACGAAGCGAAAATCATCGGTAGAGTAAATACCGAGAACGCTGCAACAGTCTATCTTGCCAAAGTCAAGCAGGTGCCTCCGGCCAACCCCACTTCTTATTCCGAAAACGAAACGGTCAACCATATCGACATTGCGATGATGGCAAGGGCCACCCTCGAATTCCCGCTAGCCTATGGCAAGTATTACGACGAAAACAATCAATTTGTGGTTGAGGTCACCCCTGAAAATCCTTTAACCCTTACTTTAGAGAAGCTGATTCCCGTAAGCGGCAAAGATATCATGGATGGGACCGTAACTGCCTACGACAGTGAGAATAAGAAGCTTGATGATGCGTTCTACATCACCGGTTATTCGTCGAACTATAAGAACGCCTACAGCCATGATCTCGATCAGGTCCGTATGGAGGGTTCTTTCAAGGTAACGACGCTTCCGCCATACGACATGAGCCATCCGATAGATGGGGAAGATGGAGGGATGTACAGATCTAACGACGACTATGGCAGAAGAGCATTGCGGAAAGTGGAAAGTAATCAGGTCACCTATGAGGTATCCACTAAGATTCATGATGATGCGGGCTTCACTTTCAATGTGATGTATAACGGAGTCCAGCTTCGCGACAACAGGGGTAAGCCCCTGTCAGTGACCGTCTATGACGATCTTGATGTTGCCGCGAAATTCAGGTATTGGGATGTTGACGAGAACCCCAATGACGATGAGTACAAGCCCAACAACGAATGCCCGGTCGTTCAAAGTACGTTCGAAGAAACCTACCCGTGGATGTTCAACTACAACATCGATGGCATCAAAGGCAGAAATAACGAGCTGTGGCAGAGCGGCGCAATCTTAGACAATAATCAGTCGTCATACTTGCCGTTTAGGCCACCGTACATTGGCGAAAGCGGCATGGACTTCGTGCTCTTGGCCGACGTGAAGGTCGACAATCCTTCCGTTGCAATCAATATCGAAAAGAGCATTGTCGACATCAACGGTAACGCCATTCATCCTGCGAAAACCGTGACGAATACTTTCTACGTGTACCAGAGTGACACGGCAAATCCGGATGGCGTCGCAAATGGCTATGCAGTGCCTCCAAATGAGGTTGATGATCCGAGCGTAAAATATGATGCCACCTATACGCAGATCGGCGACCCGGTAGAAATCGACGTGGGATCCGAGGGTCACGAGATCTACCATGACTACGATGTTGCTCCGGGCATGGTCTATGTAAAAGAGGACCCTGGAAAGATTGCACAAGAAATCGTTGACGAAGATGGCGTGTGCTGGAATTACAAAGAAACGCGCGTTGAGACCGAGTACGTCTGGAGAGACGATGCTTACACTGACAAGAAGCATGTTGCCAAAACCAGCTCCAGCGTACCCGAAGTGCTTGGCGAGTACATGGTCGGCGGTAAACCGTATTTCAATGCCTTCCTGAATTTCTATGTGTACAACGTGTATGAACCGGCTTACGGTGATATCGAGATCACGAAGGCCGTAGGCGGAGCCTCTCCTGCGGAGACGTCGTGTGTCGTGCATCTCGTGGGCACCACGCCTGCCGGCGAGAAGTACGAGAGCTATGCAGAGATCGCATACGGCGACGGCGAGACCGGCTCGGTCACCGTCACGCACATCCCGGCCGGCACGGAGCTCACCATCACCGAGGAATACTCCGGCGCCGGATATAACGGCGACGCGAAGGCGCTTACGGCCACGATCATAGGCGGTAAGACCGTGACGCCCGATGATGGCGGGATGTTCATCAACCCGCCGAACGGCGGTGTCGTACAGGGCCACGGCATCCAGAACAACTTCGAGTTCATGGAAAACAGGGACTGGGAGTTTACCGCTTCCCAGCCCGTCCAGAGCCAATCCGAGGATCAGGAATAGGGGGGCGACGATATGAAACGTAGAACCGCGGTCTTGGCTGCCCTGGTGGTTGCGCTCGTGGTGTGCATGGGCGTCACCCCGGCGTTGGCCTACTTCACCGATACCACCGAGGCCAACGGTGGCCTTGTAATCGGTACTAAGTCTACAACCCACATGGATGAGGAGTATGCGGACGGCGTCAAGCACGTAACCGTCACCAACGACGCGGAATCCACCGTTGCCGTCTTCGTGCGCGCCCGCGTGTACACGACCGAAGCGGTTGCGATTTCGGGAGAAGGCTGGACGGCCGAAGGCGATTGGTACGTGTACGGAGAAGCGGTCGATCCCGACAAGAGCACTGCTCCGCTTGATGTGAAGATTACCTTCCCCTCAGGTTACGAAACTGGCGACAACTTCAATGTCGTTGTCGTGTATGAGTCGACTCCGGCGACGTACGACGAGAACAACAAGCCGGCTCCTGATTGGTCGCTGGCATACGATACCGTCGCTGAAGAGAGGGGGAAGTAAACCATGTTGAAGTCGATTATGAGATCCCCCGTTTTCGCAGTAGTTCTATTTGTGGTAGCTGCTGGATTGCTGTTGTTCGGCGCGGTTAATGCCGTGCAGGCTGCACCGCGGGTCCAGTCGAACGACTATCAAGCCGAAGTGGAGCTTTCGAGCATTCAAACGGCGCTGGTCGAGGATGGTAACGTCGTCGAGGGCGATGACGCCCTGTTGACGAAATTCCCGGCCGATGGCTCGCAGTTCGCCGTGGGCAAGACGTACGACTACAGCTTGGCCGTGCGCAACACGGGCAGTGCCGACGAGTACGTTCGCGTTACGGTCACTAGGTACTGGGAGAAGGACGGCAAGAAGGCCGTAGAGCTCTCTCCCGACCTGATCGACCTTCACTTCGTCGAGGGCGGCTGGAAGATCGACTCGGCTGCCACCACCCCGGAGCGCACGGTGCTTTACTATGCCAGCCCCGTTGCGGCCGGCGGCGAAACCACCCCGTTTACTGACACGTTGAGGATCGACGACAAGGTTTTGAGCAAGGCGACGAAGCTTGCAGACGGGAGCTTCGAGCTCGATTACGAAGGCCTGGAATTTCGAATCAAGGTCGTTGCAGACGCAGTTCAGACGCACAATGGCGAAGAAGCCATGACAAGCGCCTGGGGACACACAATTTAGAAGGAGGGAGTGGCTGATATGAAACGCTTATCGATGATCCTGCTCGCCACTGCCGTAGTCGCGCTGCTCGCGGTGCCGGCGACCGCCTTCGCTGAGTCCGTTGCGGGTAAAAGCGGCTGGACCGTGACGTATACCGAATCTGGCGAGCTGAGCGACAACTTCTCGAGTGTGCAGTTCGCTGACGAGATCAGCGGCTTGCAGCCAGGTGATGACATCACGTTCACCGTAACGCTTTCGCATGAAAACGCCGCGGGTGCTGACTGGTACATGGCCAACGACGTGATTAAGTCCCTTGAAGACGGCAAGGCTAAGGACAGCGCCTACGAGTACAAGCTGACGTACAACGGGCCTTCCGGCTCGAAGGAGCTCTACAACAGCGAGACGGTTGGAGGCGACAACTCCCAAGGCCTGAAGGAGGCTACGTCCGCGCTGAAGGACTTCATGTACCTAGACAACTTGACCAAAGGCCAGACGGCAACCGTGCAGCTGGTCGTAACGCTTGACGGCGAAACCGAGCAGAACGCGTATTTCAACACGCTGGCACAGCTGAAGATGAAGTTCGCTGTGGAAGCCAACCCGGCCGGTGCGGCTGCGAAGCCGATCGTCCAGACTGGCGACAACACTGATCTGTTCCCGTTCTATGTTGCGATGACCATTAGCGGCGCGGTGCTCTTGGTTATTGCCGCACGCAATATCATGAGCCGCAGGCGCGAGAAGAGGGAGGGTGTGCGATGAAGCTGACCAAACGCATTATCGCCATTTGCATGGTGGCGCTTGTCGCGGCCCTTGCATTTTCGGTTCTACCTGCCTACGCCACCGCGGGTGATCCGTATACGTATACGGTGCGCGTGTTCGGTGGCAACGAAGGCACATACGCCGGCCAGGAGATGTACGAGACGACCGTGGCTGCGGGCGGGGAGATGAAACTCAGCATCGATGATGCCAAAGCTACGAACGACAAGTATTACGTCAAGGGTTTCCGCGTTAGCGGGCATGATGAGCTATTCGATCGCGCTTCGTTCACCGTCAACGAGGACATGGACTTCGTCGTGGCGTACGGCGTGAGCCACGATCAGGTTTCTTACACGTTGAATTTCGTTGAATACGGGACGGGAAGGCAGCTTGCCGATCCTGTTACCTACTATGGCAACGCAGGCGACAAGCCCGTCGTGGCTTACGAGTACATCGACGGTTACCGTCCGCGCTACCTGAATATCACAGGTACCCTGCAGGAAGGTGGCAATAGCTGGACGTTCGAGTACATTCCGGCTACCGCTGCTGCAACCACTGAGGGCGGCGCAGCTGGTGGAACCGAAGGCACCGCAACCGGCGGCGTGCCGGCTGGCGGTACAGCGACTGGCGGAACCGCGACCGGCGGCGCGGCGACCGGCGGAACCGAAGGCACCGCAACCGGCGGCGCGGCAACCGGTGGTACGACCGGCGGCACTGCAACCGGTGGTACCGCTGCTGGTGGGACCACGGGCACTGCAGACACCGCGGGCGGTGCAGCTGCAACTGCACCTCAGACTGAGGAGATCAGGGATATTGACAACCCCTTGGCCTCCGGCACCGAAACGTCTGAACCCGTAACCAATGATAAGGTCGACACCAAGGCGGATCAGGGCCTGCCGATCCTGCCCATCATCATCGGCGTGATCGTCGCGGCCGCGGTTGTCATCGGGGTTGTCGGATTCGTCACGAGCAGGAAGAAGCAACGGTAGCTTCCGTGCCCGACGAAAGTCGGACATGCGATCGCAAAGCAAAAACAAGGGCGGGAATGTTGTTCCCGCCCTTTGCATTGCGCCTGGAACCCCTAGGTTTTCTTATGGTGGTTGAGCTAAACGGCGCGCTTTAGTCCTTGGTTTACATATAATAAGGCTGTCCGTGTCTGATGGATTGTAGCCATCGGACAAGAAGCAGGCGGATTGTAGCCGCCCGGCAAGAAGCAGGCGCTCTGTATGCGCCCGGCAGAAAGGAAGGAAGAATATGAAGATCATTTTGCCCGATGGTTCCGAAAAGGAACTTCAGGAAGGCGCCACGGTGGCTGATGTAGCCGCATCGATTGGCGCCGGTTTGGCAAAGGCGGCGCTTGGCGGCGTCGTGAACGGCAATCAGGTCGACCTGAGCGCACCGGTTGCCGACGGCGATCAGGTTTCCATCATCACGAGCAAATCCCCCGAGGCCCTCGAGCTTTTGCGCCACTCGACGGCGCACGTCATGGCCGCTGCGCTCGTCGATCTGTACGGCGATGTGAAGTTCGGCGTGGGCCCGGCCGTCGACAACGGTTTCTACTATGACATCAAGCTCGACCGCACGCTGTCGACCGACGATTTCGCGGCGATCGAAGAGCGCATGGCGCAAATCATCGCAGCCGCCGAGCCGTTCGTGCGCCGCGAGGTCACGCGCGCTGAAGCGCTCGAGCTGTTCGCCGATCAGCAGTTCAAGGTCGAGCTCATAAACGAGCTGCCCGAAGATGCGGTTATCACCACGTACACGATCGGCGCATTCACGGACCTGTGCCGCGGCCCGCATCTGCCCGACACCTCCAAGGTTCCTGCGTTCAAGCTGCAGAAGATCGCCGGCGCCTACTGGCGCGGTGACGCGGAGCGCGAACAGCTGCAGCGCATCTACGGCACTGCTTTCTTCAAGCAGAAAGAGCTGGACCAATACCTGCACAACCTCGAGGAAGCCGAAAAGCGCGACCATCGCAAGCTGGGCCGCGTGCTGGGCATCTTCATGATGGACGACATGGCTGGCGTCGGTCTGCCGCTGTATCTGCCCAAAGGCGCACGTATC
>CAYOBD010000063.1:0-10224 GCA_964402005.1 uncultured Eggerthellaceae bacterium | reverse complement strand
AACCGTAGACCCGGCGACAGACACCGGCTCGAGCTCGGCGACCGGCGTGAGCGCACCCGTGCGACCCACCTGCACGGTGATATCGCGCAGAAGCGTCGCCTTCTCCTCGGGCGGGAACTTGTAGGCCGCAGCCCAACGCGGGGCGCGCGACGTGTAGCCCATCGCCACTTGAGGAGCGAACGCGTTCACCTTCACCACCACGCCATCGATGTCGTAGGGCAGCTGGTCGCGCCGCTCGAGTGCCTCCTCGCAGAACGTACGTACCTCTTCGCGCGTGGCACAGCGCCGCACGTCGGGGTTCACGTGGAAACCCGCCTCGCGCAGCCATTCGAGCAGCTCGAACTGGCCATTTGCCTGAATGGCGCTCTGCGCGGCGATGGCGTAGATGACGGTGGAAAGCTCGCGTCCAGCCGGGCTCGGCGGGTCTTTCTGGCGCAAGCTGCCGGCAGCGGCGTTGCGCGGATTGGCGAAGCCCTGCTTGCCGTTAGCCTCAGCGGCGCGGTTGAGCGACTCGAAGCTCGCCTTTGGCATGTATACCTCGCCGCGCAGCTCGATGGTGCCGATGCGCGTTATGGCGCCCATGCCCTCGTCGCGCAGGCGCAGCGGGACGTCCTTGATCGTGCGGATGTTGGCGGTCACATCCTCGCCCGTCGTGCCATCGCCACGCGTCGCCGCACGGATGAGCACGCCGTCTTCGTAAGTGAGCGCGATGCCGCTGCCGTCGATCTTGAGCTCGCACACGAGTTCGGGCAGCTCACCGAGCGCTTCTACGACGCGGTCCATCCACGCATCGAGCTCGTCGAAGTCCATCACGTCGTCGAGCGAATACATGCGCTGCTCGTGGCGCACCGGGGCGAACTGCTCGCCCACGAATCCGCCGACGCGCTGCGTGGGCGACGTCGGGTCGTAGAACTCCGGATGCGCAGCTTCCAGCTCCTTGAGCTCGCGCATCAGCGAATCGTATGCGCCGTCCGATATTTCAGGGGCATCCTTGGCGTAGTACAGGTACGTGTGATGCGCGATCTCCTTGCGCAGCGCCTCGATGCGCGCCTGCGCGTCGGCCTCCTCGCGCGCCTCTTCAGCGGCGGCGTTTTCCTCGGGAAACAGGCTCAGGGTTTCGTCCATGTGCTCTCCTTGCCAGTTATTTCAACTGCACGAGATGTTACCACGCCAGACATGGAACGAAGGAGCGACGAGAGTGCCCTCTTCTCTTTTCTTGCAACAAAGAAGCCTTGTGTCGAAACGAACCCTTGCCGAGGCAGCCTGCGCGGGCACGGCCTTTCGCTGAGGCGGCCTATGGTCGGAGTGGCCTTTCGCCAGAGAAGCCTTTTGTCGAAGCAGCCTTTTGCGTAAACAGCGAAGATGAGAGCGGAAAGCCTAGAGCGAAACTGGGATGCCGAACTTCTCTGACAGGATCCGCTCAAGATTGCCTTCGACGGGCATCGTCTCACGCTTTCCGTTGCAATACTCAATGAAAAGGTCATTCACAATAGCCCGGTAACCTTCTGGCGTTCTGAGGTTTACCAAGCGTTCTTTGCGAAACGATGCGTCTTCGCCGATCGACATCAAATCGCTTGCGGCCTGGAACTCCCAATCGGGGAGCTCTTCGCAGTCGAACAGACCTACGAGGCTTTCGGCTTGTTCTTGTTCGCCGACAGCGCTCTCGATTCCATCCAAGATGCCGCTGCCGCGCAGGCGCATGAGCGCAAGTCGGCCGTCTTCCGCCGTCTCCACCCAATACGTTTCGCCATGCGCCGTTTTGCGCGCGCCGTCGAGGGGCACAGCAAAGGGCGGCATCGGCCCGCCGAGACCGACGTCGGCAAAATATGCCGCGCCGTCGATGCGCACGATGGTGCCCCGATGGTTCACGATGTCACCGTCTGCCGGATCGGACACCGTAAACCCACACCCCCAAGCATCGAATCCGAGCTCGCAAAGCAGCAGGCAAAACAGCTTGTTCAACTCGAAGCAATACCCTCCACGCTTGCGCACAACCATCTTGTCGAACAAATCTTTCGGTTCAAGCGATATGCCCCGATGCAAGTCGTAGATATCGATGTCTTCGAACGGAATGCTGCATTGATGCGCGTATATGACCTGATCGAGAAGCGCGACATCGGGCTTGCGTCCCGCAAGCTCGAGCCCTATGCGCATCGAATAGGCGCTAAGATCCACTGCTTCTCCCTGCCGCCGGCTGCAGCTTCTTCCCGCCGCCGGCTGCCGCCTCTTCCTGCCGCCGACTGCAGCTTCTTCCTGCCGCGGCCTACTGAGAGCGGGATAAAACACCCGCTCTCATCCCGTTCTCGCATTTTCGCTTGCCGTCCTATGCCTCCATGTACGGCGCACCTGCGCAGCGCGCAACTTCGTCGAACATCAGATCGTGCTGGCGCATGTTCTCGGGGCTCGTAAAATCGCCTAGCAGGAACCCGAAGAAGCCGTAGGCATTCTTATAGGGCGCATACTCCTCCATGCAACGGTGCACCTCCTCGATGATGGTTTCATCGGCCACGCCAGGAAGCGCCGGCAATCCCTGAGTGTCATAACCTCCGATAACGGCGATCCTGTCGCCATACTCGGCCATTATGGCGGCCAGATCGTTCATCGGCTGCGCGGCATGCCAAGCTTGCGAGCCCTCTTCTATCACATCAGGGATGATGTCGGTGCAGTACCCGCAGATATGGATTTCGGGAATGATGCCCAGCGCACGGGCGGCATCGTTCATGCGCGTGTGCGCCGGCTTGTTGAACTCGCGGTACACCTCCGGACTCATGAACAGCGAACGCTCGGTGGCGACATCGTCGTAGTGCACATAAGCGTCAGGCTTGAACCATTTAGCCACGCGCTCGAGCAGAGCGATCTTATAGTCGGCGATGGCATCGCACAACGCCTTGGCTGCCTCGGGCTCCTCGTAGAACGCACATAGCCCATTCTCGAATCCGAGCAGATGCGAGTAACGCAGAAACACCGAATTCCACGTGTGGTATTCGAAGAACTTCTCCTTGCGATCCAGACTCGGCAGGAAATCGCCCGAGAGCTTCTCCCAATCGATGGCATCCAAGTCGGGAAACGTCACCTTATCCTCCCAGTCGCAAACGTCATCAACGATGACGATGCGCGGGTCGAGTGTCGGCTGCCCGCCTGCCGAATCCGTAGGAATCCAGTTGCACCCGAAGTCGTCCATGCCGCCCTCAATCGGGCCGTTCTCCCAGCACTCGAGCTGACCGTCGAACGTCGCCACCTCGGTCGTAGCGTTCGGCGTCCATTGCGTTTCCTGATGGTTGATCAGCGCCTCGTAGTTTTCGCGAAGGTTCATTGTGCACCCCTTTCAAAAAGCGCGGCTGGCTGCAGAAGGGGTTGCAGCCAGCCGTTGCGATATGCTTTTTTGCGCGATCCGCTCGCCTGGCTTCGAATTCTCCTAGCCGAACAGCTTCGCGCTCATACGGTCGATTTCAACATCGATCGCTTCAGCGACACCGGGGAACGTCGACTCGGGAATACCCTGCGTCTGACACGGGATGAAGTACTTCGTCCCGCATGCGGTGCAGATGTCCTCGACGATGCGCGCGATCTCGTCCTGCGACCAGTCGGCGCGGTCAACGACCATGGAGTCGATACCCGTCATGAACGAGATGTCGCCGCCGTACTCCTTCACCAGGTTGGGGATATCGTTCTGGTATGTGCCGCCCTGCCAAACATCGATGCCCATCTCGATCATGAAGGGAACGAGCGTAGCCGCAAACGAGTCGCTGTGGTGCACGATGATCTCGAAGCCGTTGTCCTTGTAGCACTTGTACAGGCGCTTGTAGGGTTCAAGGTAGAACTCCTTGAACATATCGGGCGACAGGAACGTCGAGATGGAAGAACCCCAGTCGTCATGATGGAATACCAGGTCAGGATGGATGCGTTTGCCCATCTGCTCTACATAGGCGCATTCGGTATCGACGAAGCTCTCGATCATCTCGTGCATCTCGTCGGGGTCGCTGTAAAACGCGCACATAGCCTCTTCCATGCCCATGAGCGCATGCGTGAGCTCGAACAGGCCAGGGAACATCAACGGGCCGACGAACTTCTGCGTGCGGTCCACCGCGCCATACTCCGCTTCGGCGGCCGCCCAGACATCCTCAGCATACTCGTGCGTCGGCTGATGCACTTCGCGCCAGTCGCACACGTCCTCGAGGACGATCAGGTCACCGGTGTGGTTCGGGAATGCACCGGGCGTGCCCTCGGGCCAATCCCAGGTAACGCCCCAGAAGTCCACGATCCCCGCCTGACCCGGCTCTGTGGGAGCCGGATTGGTGGCATTGAAGGGGTCGGACCAGGGCATCTCGAAGAACTCGTACTGCTTCACAAAGCGATCGGGGTTTCCGCCGCGGATGGTCTCAAGGAAGTTCTCTTTAGGGGTAAGCATTTCTATCTCCTGTCTCAATGAAATGATGCCAAACGGGTGCGGTAACGAACTGCGCCTAAGCAGCCTTGTTCGCCTCGGCCGCCGCTTCCATAGCCTTGCGCTTCTCGTTTGTCTTCTTGATGAACAGCACCTCGATAATCAGGGGGATTACCAGCACAATTGCGCCCCACAACAGCGTAGTGGTCAGAGTCACCTGGAATACATCCATAAGGATGGTGTAGAAGTAAATGCCCAGCGTGAAGGAGGCTGTGGTAGCGAACGTGCAGATGCCCATCGCAATGCCGTTCTTGGCAAGCGGGACGATCTCGGCGCAATAGGCGAACATCAGCGAGAACGTAGCGCCGTAGCAGGCACCGGACAGGAACTGCGTGATGGCGCAGGCAATCGGCGACGGAGCAATGCTCATCCAAATCATGATGAGCATGAGTGCAGGAATGGTGATCAGGGCATACTTGCGATGCAGCTTGGTGTAGAGGAAACCGAAGATGATGCACGAGATGCAGCTACCGACAGTCGAAAGCGATGTGCATAGTCCGACGTAGGCAACGTCACCCAAAACGTTTTCCGCCATGTAAACGGAGAGCAGCAGATAGGGGCCGCCCGCATAGATGGAGAAGAAGATGAACATGCCGATGGAGAAAATCCAGAAGAAGGCATCGAACGGCTTCTCGTTGACGACGGCCGGATTGTCTTCCGCCACTGGCTCGACGTAACGCTCGGACGGTTTGATGTTGGGTACGAAGATGATGGTCATGACCAGCATGATGGCTGCGAACCAGATCGTGTTGAAAGCAAGCTGCCATCCAGCGAGCGCAAATTGGCCAGCAACGATGCTGATGACAGCACCGGAAGCGGCCATAACGGCAGAATATAGGCCCACCGAGAGCGAGCGTTTCTTTTCATCGATGAACACTTCAGCCAGGATGCTCATGCCTGCTGTGTTCGAGAAGCCGGCACCGATGGCCATCAGCAAACTAACCACCAGCAAGACGCTCACGTTGTCGGTGAAGACCATGGCAACGCCTGTGAGCATGAGAATGCAGGCGATGATGAGTTCTAGCTTCGTCGACATCTTCGATAGTGCGAATCCTGAGACGATACTCGCTATGGCTGTGAGCATGCCGGGCCACGACATAAGCGCCGTCACGAGTGCCTCGTCTTCGGGAAACGCCATGTACAGGTCGTTTGCGACCACGATTTCCACCGACTGCCACATGACGGCTGCCGACGTTATGAAAACGCTGATGGCGAACAACACCGTTTTCACTTTGCTCATCTGTATGAACATTACCCTCTCCTTTCTTTCCGGCGATCGGCGCCGGATATTTCCCTTATCGATGCGAACCGACGACTTTGACCGGGTTCTCCCAAGATGTGCAAGCCGCTTTTACGCTGACTCTTCCATTGCCGCGACGGCTGCGGCTGAGGCTGCCGACGTTGCGATGCGCTTCTCCTTTGCTTTTTTGCGGTATATGACTTCGATGACCAGCGGTATCGCCAGTGCGACAGCGCCCCACAAAAGCGTTGTCGTCAGCGTCACCTGGAACACATCCATCAAGATGGTGTAGAAGTAGATGCCCAGCGTGAAGGACGCCGTTGTGGCGAATGTGCATACGCCCATTGCGCGGCCGTTCTTGGACAGCGGGACGATTTCGGCGCAGTAGGCGAACATCAGCGAGAACGTTGCCCCATAGCAGGCACCGGACAGGAACTGGGTGATCATGCATCCGATCGGCGAGGGCGACAGGCTCATCCAGATCATGATGACCATAAGCAGCGGGATCGTCACGAACGCATAATTGCGATGGAGCCTTGAATACAGGAAACCGAACGCGATGCACGACAGGCAGCTGCCGATTGTCGACATCGAGGTGCAGATGCCCGTGAAAGCCACGTCGCCCAAACCGTTTTCGGCGACGTAAACCGAAAGCAGCAGATAAGGACCGCCTGCGTAAAGCGAGAAGAAGATGAACATGCCGATGGCAAAGGCCCAGAAGAACAGCCCGAAGGGCTTGTCGTTTGCAAGCATGGGATTGTCCTCCAAGACGGGTTCGACGAAGCGATCGGCCGGCTTGATGTTCGGGACGAAGACAAGGGTCATGACCAGCATGATTGCGGCCCACCAGCAGGTGTTGAACGCAAGCTGCCAACCGCCGAGAGCCAGCTGGCCGGCAACGATGCTGATGCCCGCACCGGAGGCGGCCATGGTGGCCGAGTAGAAACCCATCATCATGGAGCGCTTCTTCTCATCGATGAAGACCTCAGAGATGATGCTCATGCCGGCTGTGTTGGCGAAGCCGGCCCCGACAGCCATAAGCAGGCTGCATGCAAGCAACAAGGTCTTGTCATCGGAGAATGTAACCAAAACACCCGTCAGCATGAGCACGCATGCGATGATGAGCTCAACCTTCGTGGTTATCTTTGATAGTGCGAATCCGGTCAGGATGCTGGTGATGGCCGTCAGCAACCCTGGCCATGAAATGATCGCCGTCACGAATGCCTCAGAATCCGGATAAGCGATGTAGAGCTCATTCGCTACGACGATTTCGACAGACTGCCACATGACCGCGGCGGCTGTGATGAAAACGCTGATGGCGAAAAGAACCGTCTTTAACTTGCTCATCTTCAAGAACATGGCTACCCTCCACTCCTCGAATGCTGCTTGAAGCAAAACTAGTGGTATAAAGAATTGTATATAGCTATTTAGTACTTAGTAAATCTACGGAAAGTAGTGGATTTTTTGGTTTAATATATACATTATGTATTAATACAATTTATGCATAGGAGCGCTTATGCGATTGCACTTTTCGTTTATAGCCGACGCATTGCGTGTGCAATACCCTCTTCTGAAACAGGTCATCGGACCTTCCAGCGACTGGCATCGGCGCGTCGGCTATCCTCGCGTGCTCCAACTTGAAGGGAGCGCGGGTCCGTTCCAGGCAGGAGACCTCATACTGTCGGACGTCGAACACTTGCCGACCGACGCAAGCGCTTTGGAAGGGTGCTCGCTGATCTGCCTGGGCGAAGCCCCCGCAGCTTTCCAAGAGGGCTCATGCGACTATGTCGAGCTTTCCGCGGATGTTGATGTGGCTGAAGCCCTTGCATGCATAAGAGCGACCTATATCCGACTCGAGGAATGGCACGATCGCGTTGTAAATTCGATGATCCATGGGTCTGGGATAGACGAGCTGTATGCGCTTTATCACGAGCTGTTCGACAACCCCGTGTATTTCACAAACGAAGTCCATGATATGGCAACGTACATTGAGGGTCCGGAATGCGCCGACAACCCCGATATCTATCATTACTTGAGAGGGGATTATACAGATTCCGAAGTTCGGGAAAATCTGATGCACGATGTATTGGTTTCGCCCCTTTACGAGGCAACCTTCAAAACGGAGGGACCCCAGCTTTGGTCGGATGACGTAGTGCCATTCGATTCGCTGTATTGCAACGTCTTGAGTAACGGCGCCTATGCCGGGCGCATTCTCGTTGACGAGCGCGGACGGCGCTTTCGCATCTCTGACTATGCGCTCATTCAGATGCTCCACGACGACACGGCTTCGTTTTTGACGGGGCAATCAAATCTTTCAGCAGATACGAAAATCGACGTATGGCAGCATCTGCTCGACATTCTTGACGGGTCGAGCCCCGACCCTGAAATCATCGACCGCATCCTGAGCAACGCCGGCTGGAAAGATTGCAACCGATTCGTTTGCCTGGTTTTCCGCCTCGATGAGCGAGACAAAACCATCGGAAGCGGATACGTCACCAGCCGGCTTGTCGAGCAAGCCATCCCGCGATCGCGGGCGTTTCTGCGCTCGAACGCAATCGTGGCAATTGCACCTTTAGAAGCCGATGCCAGCGTCCGCAGCGCGGTGTCGCAGGATCTTCTTGTTGTCATCCGAGACAACCTTATGAAGGTTGGGGTGAGTAACGGGTTTTCGGAACTCGGGAACATCAGGATGCACTACGACCAGGCCTGCCTTGCGTTGGAGACAGGCAAGAACCTAAGGTTGACCGATTGGGTTCTGTACTGCAACGATTGCCTTTTGCCCTTCATGCTGCTGAACTGCAACGGGAACCTGAGCCTTCGAACGCTTTGCCATTCGAAGCTGCAGATGCTCATGGAATATGATCGCGAGCACAACTTGGAATACACTGCCACGCTCCGTGGGTTCCTTGAGAACAACTGCAATCAAGCCGACACATGCCGGGCTCTTTACCTGCACCGCAGCACATTGATTCAGCGCCTGAGGCGCATTACCGAGATCACGCGCTTCGATTTGGACGACAAGGACACGCGGCTGTACCTGTTGATGTACTTCGCAGTGCAAGCGCTCAGGGAGTGAGTTGGCATCGCCCGCAACCGCTGAAATCGGGCAACGCCGGATGGGCTTGATGCGGGGTGGAACGGTTCGCCTCCCCGTTTAGGATTCCATCAGGCCTGCAACGGCTTGCGGGATAGCCTCGATCACATCCTCGGCCGTTACGCAGATGCTGGTCAAACGCTCAGCCGCATAGGCGCCCGCGAGCGCATGCGCCGTCGCACCCAGCACCGCAGCATCGAAATCATTCAAACCCTGCGCAAGCAGCGCGCCCACGATGCCTGCAAGCACATCGCCCGTGCCAGCCTTCGCCAACTCAGGTCCGCCGAAATCCATCTCGAGTGCAGTGTCGCTGGAGGCGATATGCGTATCCGGTCCCTTCAGCAACACGGTGCATCCGAGCATCGACGCCAGATCGATTGCGAAATTCCCAGCGTCAGCCCTTGTGGGATCGATGCCCCAAGCTGCAGCGATGCGACGAGCCTCTCCGCCATGCGGCGTAATCACGGTGGGCAATCCCTGTTGGACGCGACGCTCCATGATGCGCATCGCACGCGGCTGGGCAAGCACCGCCAAACCCCCGCCATCCACGATGACCGGGCAATCCGCCGCTGCAAGCACCGAAGCCGCACGGTCGGCCGCCGCTGGATCCGATGCGTCGAACCCGGGGCCCACGCATACGGCAACAGGCTTGTCTTGCGAATACGCGGGCAAGCTTTCCGCATCCCAACCATCCCAAGACGCGACCACGAGCGACGGCGACGCCGCACGAACGGTCGCAACTGCTTCAGAATCACAGATGACCTCGGTATATCCAGCACCCATCCGCTGGCTCGCACGCGCTGCCAGCACGGCAGCACCCGGATAGCGTGCGCTGCCGGCTATGAGCGTCAGCTTCCCACGCGTGTATTTATTGGCATCGTGATTGGGAAACGGCAGCAGACGTCCGAAGATGCCAGCGGCGCCCTCGCCCTGCAAAACGCCCTCGTCCAGTCCGAGGATCACCGATTCCGCGTACATGGCCTTCTCCATTCCGCCGTCTTCTCCGGCAACACAACCATGAATGTGAAATTAAGGCGACCTTAATTTCACATTCTGCACCCTACAGGTCGTCCAACATGCCACGAGCTTCTTTGAATGCCTTCGTCAGCTCTTCCATAGGATCTTTGCGTTCCTCGGCAGCGCGCAGCGAGCTTTCCGAAATGGCCATTGCGCAGGCCACCGCCTCGGAATCCGTATAGGAAAGCGATATCGACAGGCTGCGCACGCCCAACTCGGCGGCAAGCTCCGCTGCGCGGCCCGAAAGCACGGCCGATGGCTTTCCCAGCTTATCGCGTACGACCTCGATGTCGCGCACGCCCACGCCGTCACGGAAGCCCGTGCCAAGCGCCTTCATCACGGCCTCTTTGGCGGCAAAGCGCGTCGCGTAGTGCGCTGCGGCGTTCGCCTTCGCGTCGCAGTACGCGCGTTCATCAGGCGAGAACACCC
>CAYOBD010000062.1:0-10255 GCA_964402005.1 uncultured Eggerthellaceae bacterium | reverse complement strand
GTGGGCAAGATCCCCCCCGTTTAAACGTAGAATGTGCAGTAGCGCCAACGCAACTGAGAAGATTTGGCCGAAAACACGCAGAATCACTTGGCACCATGCTTGCTCTCATGCGATTCATGCAGCTGGCGAAGGCCGGCTGATACTGCGTGGCATAGAAATCGAATAGGCGGAGGGCAGCGCAAGCGAATGCAACGGCAGTACCTGTGCATAGACCTGAAATCGTTCTACGCGTCAGTGGAGTGCGTGGAGCGCGGCCTCGACCCGATGACGACCGATTTGGTCGTAGCCGATCCGGAGCGCACCGAGAAGACCATCTGCTTGGCTGTTTCGCCTTCGCTGAAGGCGCGCGGCGTATCTGGGCGGGCGCGCGTATTCGAGATCCCGAAGGGGTTCGATTACATCATGGCACCGCCGCGCATGGCGAAATACATCGAATACTCCGTACGAATCTATGGCATTTATCTGCGTTATTTCAGCAAAGACGACATCCACGTGTACTCGATCGACGAAGCATTCATGGATGTGACGGGGTATCTGCCGCTCTACGGCTGCACGGCCCGCGAGCTCGGCGAGCGCATCCGCGCCGAGGTGCTTGCCGAAGTTGGCATCCCGGCAGCATGCGGAATCGGTCCGAATCTTTACCTGGCTAAGCTCGCGCTCGACATCACGGCCAAACATTCCGCGGACTATTTCGGCGAGCTCGATGCGGATTCCTTCCGCGCGCAGCTGTGGGACCATACGCCCCTCACGGATTTCTGGCGCATCGGGCGCGGCACCGAACGCCGTCTGCATGCGCTTGGCATCCATACGATGGGCGAGCTTGCGCTCTACCCCTACCCCGAACGTCTTTACGACGAATTCGGCATCGATGCCGAGGTTCTGATCGATCACGCATGGGGCTACGAACCGGTAACCATCGCGGACATCAAAGCCTACGAGCCGAAGAGCCGATCGATTACGAATGCGCAGGTGCTCGGACGCGACTATTCCTTCGATGATGCGCTGATTGTAGTAAAGGAGATGGCCGATGCATCGGCGCTCGATCTTGTGGCGCAGAGCAGTACAGCCGATTCCGTTACGCTTGCGGTACGCTATAGCAAACACACCGCCGCACCTGCAGAGCCGAACGTTGCAGCACCTGCGGAGTCGAATGCCGTCGCAGGCGCAGGCGGGCGCTACGACCCCGCCGACAGGCGCAACTATACGCCAGATGCGAACGGCACCGCCCGCTTCCCCATGCCGACGAACTCGCGAGAAACCATCGTCAGCGCGGTCGTAAAACTGTTCTGCGAAATCGTCGATCGGGAATGCGCCGTGCACAATCTGATGCTGAACTTCAACGGCGTCGAACCGGAGGGCAATGGACAGCTATCGTTGTTCGACGATGGAGAAAAGCAAGCCGAGGAGCGCTCGTTGCAGGAGGCTATCCTCGACGTGAAGCGCAAGTTCGGCAAGAATGCGCTGCTGAAGGGCATCGACCTTATGCCCCAAGCGACGCAACGCGACCGAAACCGCCAATTGGGAGGACACAAGAGCGGTGAATGACATGCCCGACAACAACGCCATGAACGACAACTTCATGCGCGATGTCACCGTGACCAGTGGCGCCATGCGCGACAGCGCGCCAGACGATGCCATGCACGACGGCGTATCCAACGATGTCGTAGCCAGCATCGGCATGCCAAATGGCGCCATGCGCGATGCCGAGCCGCCCGTGCTGCCGCGGCCGCGCATGTCGCGCTCCCGGCGCGCAAAGATATTCATCCCCTTCGATCCGCTCAAGGGTTATCAGGAAGCGCTCCGCGAGAAGGAGCGCGAAGCCGAAGCAGCATTCGAAGCCAAAACGAATGCCGAAGCCGAATTACAGGCAGCGGCAAGCACCAGAACCGAATTTAAAGCCGCAGCAAATGCCGAAACCATACCTGATTTAATATCGAATCCACGCTCCAACAGCCGAAACAGACGATTCTTTAAGCTCTAGCCCGACTTCTGTCTGAACACTTTATCCATCAGCTTTTGGATAGGCTTGATCAAGACGGCTTCGATGACGGCCGCCGCGACAAGGGCAATAGCAAATATGCACACCGTGAAGCATACGTGGTACAGAATGCCTGAGATCTGAGATAACGGCAGGAAATACGGCTGCAACACGAGAACCGCCAGCCAATGCAGGAGGTAGATATCCAAAGAACGCACGGCAATAAAAGAGACGCATTTCCCCAAAGCGCTCCCCGTGCCAGGTTTGATGCGCAGTATGAGCAGATACAGGCAAATCGCCGTGATGCCGTAAAAGGGCGACGTGTCATATGCACCCACACTCCAGCCGAGATACGCCAGCAGCGCATTCGCTAGCCAGACCCCTACGCCAAGGAGGAGCAATGAGCGGGTCTTCATCCTGTTGAAGAACGAATCCTCGATAAACCCTCCGACGCAGAAGAAGAAAAGGAAACCCCAGAATGGGTACGACCAGCTGAAATCGAACGAAAGGTTCTCGCTAAAGTTGTTGACCACGTTCCAAACGAGCCAGATGATGAAAAACGCCTTCTGGAAGGTCTGGCTCGGCTTGCTGAACGCATGGGCCAGAAACGGCGCAACCATGAGCATGCCGAACAGCGAGAACACGAACCAGAAGATCCCATGGCTCAAAGCGCCCATAGAGTTGTAGAAGTACGTTTCGAGGACGTTTGGCACGCTATAGTAGTCGGGATACATGTTGAACAGCGTATAGATGAGCAGATAGATGAGAACGGGGACGAGTACACCTCGGATTCTGCGGTAGTAATAGCGCCTATAAGCCGAGTCATCGAGAATGCGCAGGTTGAATCTTCCGGAAAGCATGAAGAACAACGCGTTACATGTGAAAAACAGCGTTCTGAGCAACTCATTGTAGCTATGCGACGATATCTCTCCAATAAAAGGGGCATCGTATGACGGCAGGCAATGGACGCCCACGACCATCAAGATGGCGATTGCGCGGATGCGATCATAGCTATGTAAGCGTTCTTTTGCCAAGGTCTTAATGTTGGGTCGTAGCCACATTCGGCCATTGCACAAGGATACAGGAAACAAGGGCTTCGCATGCGCTCTGTTGGACAGAAATCGCTACCGAAAGCGCAGAGGCACACTTGCGCGCGAACATCGTAGTTGGGGTCGCTTCCTATGCTGGGACACACCGGCGAGCCTGAACACTGCCGCTCGCGATTCTGCCCTGGCCGCGTCAGAAAACGAAATGGGCTATCGGCGCAACAATGAAAAGGCTGATAAGCGTTCGCTCCAGGAATAGGATGAACAGCTCCAGAAGGTTCACTGGAATCTTCGAACCCAAGATCAGGCCGCCTACCTCCGACAAGTAAATGAGCTGCGTGACAGAGATGACCGCCACGATGAAGCGCGACATGTCCGAAGTGACAGTCGCCGCGGCGATGATAGAAGGCGTGAACATATCCGTGAATCCCACGATCATGGTTTTTGACACGGCATCAGCCTCAGGGACCTGCAGCAGCTGGAGCAGCGGCATGAACGGTGTGCCCAAAATCTCGAAGACCTGGGTGTTGCTTGCCAACGCGAGTGCCAAGGTGCCGATGCACATGACAACGGGAAGGACGCCGAACCACATACCTGCGGCGTTCTTCGCCCCGTTCTCGAGGAATTGCACGATGCCGCGGTGCTCGTCGACACGCTTGATCGCGAGGCTCAAGCCATACTGCACAGAGCTGGTGTAGCCCTCCGGCAACTCCTCGGACATAGCGCGACCAGGTACCAGGTAGTCATCCTTCTTCAAGCTCAGCGGCGGGATGCGCGGCAGCACGATGGCGCACACGATACCGACCGCACAAATGAGCAGATAATATACGCCAAAGTAATCCATGAGCCCCACCTGAGCCAGCACAACGATGGAAAACGTAATCGACACTGCCGAAAACGTGGTGGACACGATGGATGCCTCGCGTGCCGAATAGTAACCGCTTTCGTATTGGTTTGCCGTCAGCATGACGCCGAGCGTACCGTCGCCGATCCAAGAAGTTATGCAGTCGACCGCAGCACGCCCCGGAATCTTGAACAGCGGCCGCATCACCTTCGTCAACAGCGCACCGATGAACTCGAGCAGACCGAAATCGAGCAACAACGGAAGCAGGAGACCTGCCAGCAAGAATATGATCACGAGCACGGTGAGCAGCTCGTAGAGCACGAAGCCGCCCGTGCCTGCATCCGAAATCATGAACAGCAGGCTTCCCTCGTCTTGCGATCCCACCTGCAAATACGCAATCCAGATGAACACGGCTCCTATGCAACGAATGATCGCCCAAACAGGTGTCGCCGTGAACGTCGCGTCTATGATCGGATACGAAGTGATAAACGATGGCTTGCCGAGCGAGATCACGCCAAGCACGGCCGAAACCGTCACGATAATGGCGCACAGAAGCGGAAGAAAATCTCCGAGGACGCTCCCGATAACATCCGCCACTACCTTGACCGCAATGGTCCAGCTCCCATTCACCTGAATGGGAATCATGAAGAGCAGGATGCCCACGACGGAGGGCAGAATGAAACCCACTAGTTGCTTGGCGCTGTACTTCCCCATGTAAAGCTGCTTTCCGTAAAGCTGAATGCCCGCGTAATTATACAGCCACGAACACAGCATCTTAAAATTTCGACTCGATTGGACCGAATTGGGAGCCCCAAAGGCTATACGCAAAGAAAATGAAGCATGCCTCCAGCAATAATCAAGGAATGCCCCCACGAGCCAAGAAGCCAAGACGATCTGAACCGAATCGACGTATTAGGATACGGTTGGCGCATAGCCTGTGCTACATTTGAGCTCGGCGCAGCGTCGATAGACGCATCCGCAAACGAGGAGGAAATGACATGGCAGAGAATGAAATCGAATCATTGGAGTTCGACGACGAAATCAGAGAGCTCGGTGACGAGAGCATGGATCAGGTTTCCGGCGGGCGCCCGGCAGTTGGCACGTGGTTCGTAGCGACGCTTGATGACTGATCAACTGTCAAGTTCCATTCATACGACGAGGCAGTTGCCTACTCTAAGGAGCACGGCGGTTGCGATATCAAGACCGCCTCGAGGTATATGCGCAAAAGGAGGCATCAGTAAAGGAAGTGCCTAAGATGAGAACAGGCGAGCGCTTTTACCGGATAACGGACAGCTACGTCTTGAGGGGCTGGGACAAGCTGCCGTACGCGCTCGTCGACTGGCACACCAAATCCCCTACCTTTCTTCGCAAGGAAGCAGCGCGAACGCTTTTCCTGTGCGACGGCGCACATGATGTAGATTCGCCTCTCGTTACCGATGCGCAGCGCAAAGAGCTGGAGCGCTTCCTCGAGAAGGGCTGGATCGAACCCTGCCGCGAAGGCGACGGCTTCGCAGACGAGCAGCGCTACCGACGCTATCCCACTCGCTACATCCCCCTGATCCAATGGTCCGTGACCGGTCGCTGCAATTTCAAATGCAAGCATTGCATGATGTCGGCGCCGGAGGCGGCCCTCGGTGAGCTGTCGCATGCCAGCGCACTGGCGATCGTGGATCAGCTTGCAGAATGCGGCGTGATGCAGGTAGCGCTCACCGGAGGCGAGCCCTTTGTGCGACACGATACCCCCGAGCTCATAGACGCCCTCGTGGAGAAGGGCATCAGAATCACGCAGATCTACACCAATGGCGCGCTCCTTGATGAGGGGGTCTTGGACTTCCTCGCCAATCGCGGACAGACTCCCGACATGGTCATCAGCTTCGACGGAGTAGGCCACCACGACTGGCTGCGCGGCGTTCAGGGGGCGGAGCTTATGGCCGACCGCGCCTTCGCGCTATGCCATGAGCGAGGTTTGGCCACATTGGCGCAGGTAACTCTGCATCGCGGCAATGTAGCTTCCCTCCGTGAGACCATTCGCCATTTGGGAAAGCTCGGCTGTGCGATAGCCCGCGTGAGCCCAGCCAGCGACCTTGGAGATTGGAGAGAGCATGGCGGCGAACTGACCCTCACCATCGAGGAACTGTTCGCAGCCGCCCTCGACTACATCCCCCACTACTACGAGGACGGCATGCCTTTGCCGCTTATCCTTGCGGGGCTCGTCAAGCTCTCGCCCGAGAACCCGGACCGCTACGACACGCCTTACTACCGGGGTGGAGAGCCTGCAGCGGAAAGCCTCCTGCTCAGCTGTGCGCGGGAAAGCCTTCAAATCGCTGCGGATGGCACGCCTTCCCTCTGCGAACTAGCATGCCCGCACAGGGATTCATCGCTTTTGGAGCCCGCGCCCATCGTTTCGGATGACCCAGCAAGAAAGACCATACCCCTTCTCGATGTCCTCTCCGGAGATTCTCCCTTCATGCAGACCCTTTATCTTCGAGGCCGGGATCTTGTCGAGAAGAAGTCCCCCTGCGCATCATGCGCATATTTCGAAGCATGCGTAGGCGGATGCCGGGCAGATGCATTCCACGGTTCGGGAAGCCTCTTCGGCACAGATCCGAACAGCTGCCTGTTCTTCAAAGGCGGATGGGCAAGGCGATTGATCTTGCTCATGAAAGAGCTGCGTCCGAATGCAAGCTCGGACTTGCTGGAAAACCCGAACACGCTCGAGCTGCTTTTGGAATAACATGAGTATAAGCATATAATTCCATCTATTGGGACGGTTGGACTTCACGGCAAGGAGGAATCATGAGCGACATCGACAGTAAACTGGGACTGTTCATCGATTTGGCCAAAGAGGATAAGGAGCTTGAAGCCAGCATTCGTGCCGCCGCCGAGGCGAATGACACCGGCAGGCTCGCAGAGCTTGCGCGCCAGCAAGGGATCGAGCTTTCCGAGGCCGATTTTGGTATGCCGGAAGAAGCCGAACTTGACGATGAGGAGCTGGAAGCCGTAGCAGGAGGAAAGTGGAAGGAATGCAAGAGCAAGAGCAATGCGTTCTGGTGCGGCTTCGCCCTCGGTTCGAATAAATACCTTTAGGCGACGGCATCAAGGCGGCAGCGCTCTTCGCTTAAACGGCCTTTTTAAACCTGTAGCGAATAAGGCGATGGGGCTCTTATGATCCTAGAATAAGCCCATCGCCTTATCTATCTACGCGATCGACAAGCCTGCCAGCTTCATCGAACGCTGCCTCTTTCGGTGTTATGTCTCTGCGTATTCCGCACCCAAATGAAGAGCCTCCCTCCAGAACATGCACGATACAAAGACAATCCCCCTCCCAATTCCACCAGTCTCCGAGCAACATGCTATAGCAGAGCATCTTGTCGTTGCGTAGGCTGCTATCATTGCCGCAGGAGCATGTTTCCTGGTTATGCACAAAGAGGCACGACCGCGAACGGACGCAACGGACCCAGATGCCACACATGAAGCTGAACGTCCGGCTTACAAGCGAGAAAGGCATGCTATGAATTCGAGCAGCAACAAAAAAACGAGCAAAGTCATTGCAGTGGTTGCGAGCTTGATGCTCGTATTCGGGCTTATGCCCTTGCCTGCATTGGCCGCCAGCTCGTCCGCCAACGACGACCCTGCCCCCACTGGATCTGCCAACGAGGAGTCGGCAAACGTCGACACGTGGTTAACCGTATCCCCCCAAGCGGATTCCGCGCAATCCGACACGGAGGACGTGAAGATCGAGCCCCATGACCCGTACAAGCATGCCAAAGATAGTTATATCAGGCAGGCATGGGGCCCGAATACGGTGCTCATCCATTGCGACTGGGAGTACCAGTTCCCCGCTTCCTTTGCCTCCAAGCAGATATGCCAGTTTCATGACTGGCCGCTCATCGTTATGAGCAGGCCCGATGATTATTACGACGGCACACCCAAGGAAGCGTATTTCAATTGGATGACGATGAGGGACTATCCCTTCGGCAAGCAGTACGAGGGCTTTCCCTTCGACTTCGCCGAATGGGACGGTACGTTCACATACACGGGCGTAAACGGGACGGTCGAGTATGGACCCACGGATAAGGCGCCCATCGGAGAAGGAACGTACTACGTGTACGCGAAGGTCCGGATCCCGAGTGCGGTAACTTTATTTAGCGACGGGACCTTCATCCTGGGAAAGACGTTCACCATCGAGCCGAGTGCGTACAACGTGGCATTCGATGCCAACGTGCCCAACAACGCGTCGACGAAGGTGTCGGGCGCAATGCCCACGATACATTTCAATTCGAGGGTGGAGACCCGACAGCTCCCCCCCAACCAGTTCATATTGCCCGGATACGAGTTCGATAGCTGGAACACGAAGGAAGACGGCTCGGGAGAGCGGTACAAGAACGAGGCGATCGTGAAGGACCTGTCGTACGGAGGGAAGGATGTGACGCTCTACGCGCGGTGGAAGCCGAAGAGCTATAAGATCACGTATGACCCGGGTGCTGTGGCCAGTGAAAGTAATAAACCCGTAACAGAGTCGGCGACTTTTGACACGCCGGGGACATTAAAGCCGCTCTCGGATATGGGATGGAGCTACGGTGACCGCAGGTTCTTAGGTTGGGAAGTCGAGGGCTTGTCTTTGCTGCTTGACGATAAGGAGGGCTTCGTCAACCTCTGCGGCGAACCCGGTTCCGGTGGCGATCCCAAGGACGTCACGCTGACGGCGCAATGGGTGGAGAGCGGGTATATCAAGGTGATCACTACGGTCGATGGGAAACCCGCGCATGTGGCAAGCACGATGACGATTAGCCAGGTGGGTTCGTCTTCTACGACACCCATCGATCTACTTGAAGACCCTGATGGTGAATACTCTGCACCCCTCTCGAGCATTCCTGAAGGAGACTATCGACTCGAAATGGAAAGCGACAAGTTTTCTATTCCCGCAGACAAACAACTTCTTAAAGACCTTTCGACAACCTCGGCGGTTTCGGTGGTGCTCGATTATTACACGGCAAGTGTCGAAAGGGACGACCACGTTAGAAGCGCATCCATTCGAGAAAATGGTACGAGCGATCCGAAGACGAAGATGATGGTGGCAGATGACACGCAGGCTCTGATCAGCGCAGTCGTGGAAGACGGCTACCACTTCGATGGTTATTCGGTGCTTGGGGTGACGCCGGGCAACGCCGACAACACCGGTGAGTTCAATCCCGCGGAGGCCAACCAGACCATCACCGTGCGAGGCAAGGCAGAAATTTCGGCTCATGCTGCAGCCAACGTGTACACCGTCCAGTTCGACGCGAACACGGAAGCCGCGGTCATAGGCCAGATGGAAAAGCAGGACATGGTCTACGACGAGCCGCAGAACCTGTTCGCCAACCAGTTCACTAGGGCAGATGCCACATTTGCAGGGTGGAACACGAAGGCGGACGGCACGGGAACGACTTACAAGGACGGGCAGAGCGTCAAAAACTTGACCGCAGAAAACGGCGGCAAAATCACGCTCTATGCCCAATGGAAGGAAACGCCCGTTAAGACTGGGCTGCTCACCTTCGATTTGGGCGGCGGCACGCTCGATGGCAAGACCGGCAGCATAACCGTGTCAGCGAATGTGGGCGACATCATCGAAATGCCAGCGGCTCCCACGCGCGAAGGCTACATCTTCAAGTACTGGAAGGGCTCGGAGTACCAACCTGGCGACAAGTACACGGTTGAGGGCGACCACACGTTCACGGCTGTGTGGGAGGAAGCGCCCGCGCCGGTCAAGAAGGCTACGCTCACCTTTGATCTGGCCGGCGGCACGCTCGACGGCAAAACCGGCAAGATAACGATTGAGGCAAACGTGGGCGATGTCATCGAGATCCCCAAGGCCCCGACGCGCGAGGGTTACACCTTCAAGTATTGGAAGGGTTCGGAGTACAACCCCGGCGACAAGTACACGGTCGAGAGCGACCACACGTTCACGGCCGTGTGGGAAAAGAGCTCGAACGGCGGCACCGCTGCTGCAAAGGGCTCATCGCCTAAAACCGGTGATATGTTGGGCACGCTCTTTGCCGCACTTGCCGCTATGGCAGCATTTGCTCTCTGCCTCGCTGCCATAGCCATGCTCAAGATTCGTCGGCGTTCGCTCAAAGAGGACGGCTTTTCTGCTCGGTAATAGGAATTATCCTGGAAATTTGACAGGCTAAGTTGGGCGGAATGACTATCGCTGAGCACCGTGATATGCTAGCGAAAGTCTCCAAGAAAGTGTCCTAACCCCCAAATGTCCTATAACCCGAAGTAACTGGGACCTGTCACCATTGTGGGGCACAAGCAAAGAGGCCAGAAGCATTAGCCTCTGGCCTCGTTACTTATGGTGGGCGTTACAAGATTTGAACTTGTGGCCTCTTCCGTGTCAGGGAAGCG
>CAYOBD010000061.1:0-10315 GCA_964402005.1 uncultured Eggerthellaceae bacterium | reverse complement strand
AGTAGCGCTTCTCGTCGGCCTTGTTGCCGGTGAGGCGCACCTTGTCGGCGTTGATGACAACGACGAAATCGCCCACATCGACATGCGGCGTGTACTGGGGCTTGTGCTTGCCGCGCAGAATATGCGCGACCTTGGCGGCAAGGCGCCCGAGCACCTGGTCTTCAGCATCGACCAGAAGCCACTCGCGCTCAACCTCGCCTGGCTTTGCGTAGTACGTCTTCACTTCTTTGCTCCTTCAAGCTTGTGCACGCGCGCGGTTGAAGCGGCCGCTTGCATGCAATGTCTCCGTTTCACAGAGACATGTGTGTTTTCAAAAGTGCAGGTCTCATGCGCGTGCCGGTTTCCTACGCCGACGCGTCCGCTCCGGGCTGGACGACCCTTCGCCTTGGACGATGCCATGGTTGCTGCGTCACGGGGCTTTTGAAAGCAACTGCTGAAGTATAAAGCGAGGTCGGCTACAACGTCAACGAAAACGCTGCTCGCTTCGCAGTTTGCACAGAATTGGATACCGAAAGGGCGGCACTTGCAACGCTATCTTCTGTCACAATAAGTGCAATACAAAAGAAACGGAGAGGCACATGATAGGCATCGGCATCGATACAGGCGGCACTTGCACAGACGGCGTCATCTTCGACGACGAGACTGGCGAGGTGCTGGCGAAAACCAAAACACTCACCACGCGCGAGGATTTGACGAAGTGCATCGGCACCGCACTCGACAAGCTGCCGGCTGACCTCTTACGCCGCGCCGAACGCGTGTCGCTTTCGACCACGCTGGCCACCAATGCGTGCGTGGAGGGCAAGGGCGGACGAGCGCGCTTGATTATCGTGGGAACGACCGACGATGTGCTACATCGTGTGAAAGCGCCGCAAAAATATGGGCTTCAGTATTCAGACGTGCTGGCACTGGACTTCCGCGGATCCGCTGACGGCACAAAGGCGAACGTGCCAAACTGGCAAGCCGTATGCGACGCGCATCCCGAATTCTTCGCCGATGCCGATTCCTTCGGCGTCGCGGGGCTGTATGCGCTGAACAACGGCGCTGTGGTGGAACGCACAGGCGCGGAGTACCTGCGCGAACGCTTCGGTAAGACGGTCGTGATGGCCACATCGGTCGCAGACTCGCTGAACGTGATGGAGCGCGGTGCGACAGCGCTTCTGAACGCGCGGCTACTTCCCGTGATCGACGAATTCATCCAGGCCATGCGCGCAGCCCTCAAAGCACGCGGTTTGGATGTGCCCATTGGCATCGTGCGCAGCAACGGTGCGCTCATGTCGGCCAAATTCGCCCAGGTAAGCCCTGTTGAGACCATCGTCTCAGGTCCAGCAGCGTCGGCCGTGGGCGCGCTCGCGCTCGCCGATGCAGATGAGGGGCTGATCATCGATATCGGCGGCACCACCTCCGACATCTGCGTCGTGCACCAGGGACGCCCCGTCAGCTCGAAAGGCATTCGCATCGGCAATTGGCGCACGCAGGTGAAAGGCGCCTCCATTGACACAATCGGCCTCGGAGGCGACTCGGAACTGCGCATCACGAAAGACGGAAAGCTCGAAATGGATCGACGCCGCGTGATGCCCGCATGCATCGCAGCACACAAATGGCCGCAAATCAAAGATTTCCTGCGGCACTACGTCGAGGACATCCATCCGAGCCATCATCTGCTCTTCGAATCTTTTTACCTAGCGAAGGAGCCCGCCGATCTCGGGCGCTTCACCAAAGCTGAGCGCACGCTGATAGAAGGCTTGCGTGAAGGACCGATGAGCCTGACCGATAGACGCTTGGAAGACTACACCCTGGACACGCGCCGTCTGGAAAACGAAGGCGTGATCATGCGCATCGGCGTGACGCCCACGGATGCCATGCATGTGCTGGGAGACTTCACCGCATACGACACCGAGGCGTCGTATCTGGGAATGCTCTGCCTGGCGAAGAGCTTCAAGCGGCTCGATCCCGCACTGCGCGACGAAATCGCAAACTGGATGGCCGAGCGCGTGTACGAAACCGTCTATGGGAAGCTGTATCGCCAGATCGTACGCGTGCTGCTGCAGGATCGTTATCCAGAACTGCGTGACAACGAGCTCTCCGCCGACTTGCTCACGTTGATCGATGCCGCTTGGCAGCGTTTCTTAGACGGGACGCCTGCCGCACCATTCGACGTGGACTTCACCACATCGATGACGCTCGTCGGCATCGGTGCTCCTACCCACGTGTTCCTGCCCACGGTAGCCCGTGCGCTCGGAGCACCCTGCATCGTTCCCGAACACGCCGCCGTCGCCAACGCCGTCGGCGCCGTATGCGCCGAAGTCATCGGCGAATCGGCCATCCGCGTTGTGCCGCATCGCATCTCGGATGGCGTAGTCGATGGCTATATGATCATGCACCCTGAGTGGAACCGCATGGTGGAAACCTCCGAAGAGGCCCTCGAGATCGCCCAATCGGAGACCGAGCGCCTCGCGACCGAATCCGCACGCGAGCGCGGCGCAGCGGGAGAAATCGAATGCACCGTGCTGATAACGCGACAGGACATGGGCGGGAACGCAATCGGAACCCCTATGGATTGGACCGTACACGCAACCGCAAGGCAAGTCCGCTAAAAGGCAGACGACCCGAAGCCGCAAGGCAAACAAAAGGCGCCGGCTGCGTTGCGCATTCGACGCCCTGTAAAGTTCTGTTCCAGTATCCGCCCTGCTCCAGCGCTAGTACGGCCGATCCAAATCGGCGTGCGCATATGCGTCGGCATCCAAAGAGAAGAAACGTTCCTGGCGATAGCGGTCGAGCGCCACGAGCGCAATCATGCCAGCGTTGTCTCCGCAACTTGAAACCGGAGGCATAACCAGATGCACACCCTCTTCAGCGCACATCTTCTCGTAGGCGGAGCGCAGTGCGGGATTCGCGGCAACGCCGCCGCCGAGACAGAACGTAGGCGCATCCGTCTGCCGCAGCGCCGTGCGCGCCTTGGCCACCTGCACGTCGATGACCGCCTGCTGGAAACTGGCGGCAATATCGGGAATGTTGAGCTCGCGACCTGCTTCGCGCTCGCCGTTTATGTAATTCACGACGGCAGTTTTAAGGCCCGACAGCGAAAAACGCAGGTCATGCGAGTGCATAAGCGCACGTGGGAAACAGATGGCCGCAGGGTCGCCCTGCGCCGCCGCCCGAGAAATCGCCGGGCCGCCGGGATAACCTAGACCGAGCGCTTTCGCAACCTTGTCGAAGGCCTCGCCTACCGCATCGTCGATGGTGGCACCCAGCGTTTCGTAATCGCCCCAGTCGCGCATGTGCACGAGCATGGTGTTGCCGCCCGACACGAGCGACACCACGGCTGGCAGCTCGAAATCGGGAACGCCAATCTTGTTGGCATACAGGTGGCCCTCAAGATGATTAACGCCGATAAACGGCACATCGAGCGACCATGCCGCACCCTTGGCAAAAGCAACGCCCACCACGAGTGCGCCGACCAACCCGGGGGCATACGTTACAGCAACGGCATCGAGATCGCACCATTGCACCGAAGCTGCATCGAGTGCTTCGGCAGCCACGCCGCAGATAGCTTCGATGTGCTTGCGGCTGGCTATTTCGGGAACCACCCCGCCGAAACGCGCATGGAAATCGATCTGAGATGCAACGACATCGGAGAGCAGTGCTCCTGCGCCATCGATAACAGCCGCTGCAGTCTCGTCACACGATGACTCGAAGGCGATGATGAGAGGAGCCGGGAAAGCCGCGCCTTCACCGGCCGGGCCTTTTGCAGCAGCAACGGCGGTCGACGCATCGGAATGCTCCGCTGCCACCTGGGAATCCTCGAACCCGGTGGGCACCATCGATTCGGAAGAGGCACCATCGGTACAACAGGTTGCACGCGTCTCCAGATGCTGAAGCTCCATGCCGGCGACATCGTGGGCCAGCAACGGAAGAGGACCGGACATGATGACTGCATCTTCTCGATCGGAGTAATAGCGTGGACGAACGCCCAGCTCGGTCAATCCAAGCGCTTGGTAAAAGGCTTGCGCGCCCGTATTCGAGGCACGCACCTCGAGCGAACATGTAGCTGCGCCCAGATTGCGAGCATCCTCGGCAACATGGGCAAGCAGCAGGCGCGCGACACCCGTACGGCGATGGGCTGGGGCAACTGCGACTTTGAGTATCTGCATGTCGCCGTCGATTATCAAGCCCCCCGCATAGCCGATGAGCGTATCCGCACACACAGCCGCCCACCAGGTGCGATTGCGCTGGGCAAGATCATCTTCGAACATATGCGCAGCCCAAGCATCCGTTCCCATGGATTCGGCCTCAAGCTTTGCCGCAGCGGCCGCATCCGCCGCTGAAAGCGGACGATATGCGACACCGGCCTCATCCGCACGAGCGCCCAGTCGAGCCTGGGCATGCATTGTGGCGCGACCCTTGCCACCGTCGGGATCGGGCGCATCTTGCACGCCAGTGCGCAGGTTCTTCTCGGTCTGCGCCGCTTGCGCCGATTTGATGCGCTCGTTTTCCTCTGCGTCGGACAGGCGCGTGTAAACGGGCAATGCAAAAGCCGGATCATGGCGTCGCACATCGAATGGATCGGCTTCTCCGCACCGCCAGGCATCCTGCAATGCCAGCAGCAGCCCGTGTCCGGAAACGCCCCATAGCTCCTCGGGCAAAATGCGCCCGGCTGGTTCCAGCAGATCGCGGTATTTAACAAGCGCATCGCCCGCTATCAGCAAATCGATGGCCGACCCAGCGTCGCATTCCGCAACGGATGCGACCGCGCCTCCGAACTCGCCGACTAGCTCTTCCGCATATGCCGCTGCCTTAACGACGCGGTCGGCCGAAAGGCGCCGCACGCCATCGTCGAAGAGGGCGAATCGTACAGGATACACTTCTTTTCGCATGGCATCTGCCGCAACCAGCAACGATCCGCGCGCACCCGACTCATATACACCCCATGCCACCGCATCGAGAGACGACACGCCGATAAGCCCGATGCCCAGCGCTTGCGCGATCCCCTTTGCCGTAGCCATAGCGATGCGCACGCCCGTAAACGAACCGGGGCCGCGTCCCACGCAGATGCAAGCCAGATTGCTGCGGAAAATTCCCTGATCGTGCAGCATGCTGTCGATTTGCGGAATCAACGTCGTATTGGACGCGCGATGCGCTGCGATATTGCGCTCGGCAACCATGGTGACGCTTCGCGACGATGCATCCAGATGGCCGAGCGCAATGGCCACGACCTCGTTGGCAGTATCGAATGCAAGCACATATTCCGGTGCGATCGATGAGCTGCTAGGGAGTTCCACCTCAGCGGATTCCACAGGAAAATGGGAGTCCGTCAGATTACGGTGATGCGTTTCAGCTGGGGCGCACTCCAATACACCGGCCTCGGTTTCGGCACGGGGTTCCCTTGGAACACGCGCACCATTCGCGTCTTCCGCATCCGCTGCGCTTTGCGCATCCTCGGCTAAAGCCGCCATCCACGCTTCGAGCAACGCCTGCGCACGCTCGCCAACGGCGTCCGCTTGAATCGTCCGCAATTCCTCCCCTGTCTTTTCGATGCGCACATGCAAACAGCCATCGAACGCATGCGGGAATTTCTCCGCCCATTCCACCAGGCACACGCCATCCGATTCCAAATACTCGCGTAGACCGATATCCTCTAGCTGCGCCGGATCATCCAGGCGGTACAAATCGAAGTGGTGCAACGGCAACCGTCCACGCGCATAGGTGAGCACGATATTGAATGTGGGGCTGATTACGCTTTCAGCAATGCCGAGTCCCGCAGCAACACCCTGTGCGAACTGCGTCTTTCCTGCGCCCAAATCACCCGTGAGTAGCACGACATCGCCGGCCTGCAGCACGTGCGCCAGGCAAGCTGCCGCATCCTTCGTCTGCTCGGGCGTACTCGTTTCTGCTATGGTTTTCCATTCATCGAATCGCATGCACGCCATGATATCCGATATCGGAGCAAGCAAGGCATCGGGTATTCGGCTCGCCTTAAAAGACCATCGAGTGAGGCCAGACATCTGCCCTACCCGCTTGACCGCACGGTATAATCGGAGCTCCATGACGAACCCTAACGACATAGCCGTTGAATCTGCGCTGACCGCACAGCATGCCGGCTCGACGTACGCCTACGTACTAGACGAGACCGGCAGCGCACGAATCCTGCATTGCGCCACGCACGAGCGATACGTGCCGGTTCCCGCCGAACTGGACGGGCATCCGATTACCGCCATCGCGCATGCGGCATTCGCGGGACTCGATGCCACCGAGGAGCTCGTGCTGCCCGAAAACGTTACGCAAATCGGCTGGAACGCTTTTGCAGGCTGCAAGCGTCTGCGCAGCATCGTCTTCCCATCAGCGCTCGATTGCACCGACAAGACCTGGCTGCTCGAATGCGATCGAATCGCCGAGATAGTCCTGCCTGCCGCAGCGGAAACCATCTCGGCCGATTTCCTGAAATCGTGCCATCCGCAGCGCATGGTAATCGGACGCGCTACGCGCATGGTCGATGCGCCGCCTTACTGGTCTGCCTGCCTGCGCGAAGTTGCCGTCGATGCCAAGAACCCCTTTATTGCCACAGACGGGTGCTGCCTGTATTCGCATGACGGCACAACATTGATCAAATGCCTGGTTGAAGAAGAGGAATATCGGGTGCAACCCGGCTGCCGCACCATCGCCGGGAAGGCATTCGCCTTCAACTCGAAGCTTGTACGCATTCATCTGCCCGACTCGCTCGAGCAGATCGGGGAAGCGGCCTTCCTTGATACGCCGCTCGAATCGTTCGCAGCCCCACCGCATTTGCGCCGCATCGGGGATCGCGCGTTCGTCCGCTGCGCTCAGCTGCGCAATGTGATGCTGAACGACGGTTTGACAGAGATTGGCGAGGGTCCCTTCCGTCAATGCAAGGCCCTTAAACGCCTTGTCATCCCAGCATCGGTGCGCTCGCTTGGACTGCACGCAATCGCGGAAACGCCGCTCACCGCATGCGGATCTGCGTCCACATTCGCAATTGACCCTGCAAACCCGACGCTGTTCATCCAAGATGGCCTGCTCTACCAACGCAACGGCACCGATCTCGTGCTTGTCGATGCACTCAATCCGCTGGCAACCGAATTCAACGTGCATCCTGGTACAACAGAAATCGGTGCGAATGCGTTTGCGGGACATGCGGCGCTAACGCGCATCGTGCTGCCCGAGGGGCTGACGGATATCGGCGCAAACGCATTCGACGGATGCGAGAACCTGCGCAGCATCGAGATGCCATCCACGCTGCGCAGCATCGGGACGCGCGGGCTGTTCAACGCGGAGCTCGAGTCGCTTCGCTTGCCCGCGGCGCTCGAGCATATCGGCTCATGCGCACTCGCCGTAGACAGCACCGACGGACGCGTCCCCTCTCGGCGGACGCCGACATTGCGTGATGTGCGAATCGATCCTGCCAACCAGCGTTTTTTCCTGGAGTCGGGCGTGCTCTGCGAGCGCGTCTCGGATTATGCGCGCGCCGTCCTGTATGTGGGACCCGACACCGATGTCGTCATTCCGCGCGCCGTAACCGAAATCGGGCCATACGCCTTCGCCGGCGTCCGCGGTATCGAGCGCTTCGTCCTGCACGATTCCATCGAACGCATCGGAACGCTCGGTTTGGCGTTTACCGAGGCGCCGAACTTGCTGGAAATCGGATATATCGCTCCAAGCGCAAACGGAACAGCGGGGTCTTTCAGCGCAAGCTGGACGGAGGGGATGAATTTCCCAAGCTGCACAGGTCGGCCATGTGCAGCGTCCAAGACATCTGGTGCAGCGGCATGTATGCTGCGCATTCATCCTATCCGTGGAAAATATTGCCTGCGGGCCTTGCGCAACGCAATCAACGACGGCGGTATCGATGTGCCTGCGCTCGCAAACGGCATGGATCGCATGGCGCTCTATTCGCGCGACCCATTCGAGCGCGTGCGCTACATGGTTGAGCGTCTTGCCGACCCGACCCTGCTATCAAGCACCATGCATGCCAACTACGACCTCACCCTTAAGCGCTCGCTGCCCGGCCTGTGCAAAGCAATAGCGATCCACGGCTGGCACGAGAGCTTTGATATCCTAGCTGACCTGGGATATTTGAATGCGAGCACCGTAGTTTCCGCAATCGATGCCGTCGTTGAAACGAGCGATGTCGCCGCAACGGCTTTCCTTATCAGCCTGAAAGAAAAGCGCTGGGGAGCGCACCCTGATTACAGTTTGTAGGAAGCCGAATCGGGAAGGTCATTTCTGCACACGCATCCCGATTGCAATTTGCAGGAAACCGAATCGGAGCGATCTTTTCTTTTGGCAACGCGCAAAAGGGACATTGCTCTTCTGCGCGTTTTTTCGACTCCCATTCGGTAGAATGAAACCGACGGAGAGGGGTCTTACCTCTCCCCTTTCCATCCTACCTGCATTCGAGGGGAGGACATCATGGCGCGAATAGTCGAAGGGCATCCTGAGCGTCCGGAAGGTGCAGCGGGGCGCGCACTGCTCGAGCGTATGAACACAGGGCATCACGAAGAGCTGGCCGAATGGGGATTCGGATATCTGCAGTTCGCCGGCGATGAGCGCATGCTCGACATCGGTTGCGGCGGCGGAGCCAATCTGCAACGATTGCTCGCACGCGCATCGGACGGGCACGCAACCGGTATCGACTACTCGCCGCTCGCCGTTGAGGTAGCGCGCGAGGTGAACGCGCAAGCCATCGCAGAGGGTTGCTGTGACGTACTTGAAGGCGACGTGCGGGCATTGCCGTTTGACGATGGCACGTTCGACCTGGTCACCGCCTTCGAAACCGTCTATTTCTGGGATATGCCTGCGGGATTCGCCGAAGTTCGGCGCGTTTTGCGCACGCACGGCCAATTCCTGATCTGCAACGAAGCCAACGGCACCGGCGCCGAAGCGCAGGAGGTGGCCGATGGAATCCCCGGCATGGTCATCCCAACGGGAAACCAATTGTCCGACTTGCTAAAGGACGCGGGTTTCAGCATCATCCAGGTGTACGACGAGGCCGCGCAGGGGGATGAACGCATAACCGTTATCGCAACGAAGTAAGAATCGGAAGCGGGAAGCGTCGGCGTGTTTTCTATCACGCTTGGGAACCGCGCCGATATGCCGCCCTAACGCTGAAAGGAACCGTACATGACCATCCCAGCATTCGATGAGAAGGAGCTCGAGGCGACGGGCGAAATTCCCAAAACAAAGTTCCGGCCCGCTGTGAAACGCTATAACTACCCGGTGGGTCCGCGCGATGCCTTCCTCTCGGTCTACAACGAACGCAAAGCGTATTGGCAGATCAGCGGCATCGAGTCGCACATGTTCACGCCGCGCATCTTCGCGGACAATGTAGCGCGGGCACTCGTGGTCGAAAACACGCCCTTTGACCCCCTTACTCAGGGCGGCGGTCCCGACATGTTCGGCGTGAAGTGGGTATTCGTGCCCGTAGTAGGCGGCTCGATGGAAGACCCGAACGAAGAGCCGTGGATGGACGATGCGAACGACTGGCGTGACATCATCCACTTTCCCGATCTGGAAACATGGGATTGGGAAGGAAGCGCCGCCGAGAATAACGGCACTTATCTGAAACCCGATTTATGCAACTACGTATGGATTCAGAACGGCTTCTTCGAGCGGCTTATCTCATTCATGGGGTTCGAAGATGCATCGGTGGCCATGATCGATCCCGACCAGGAGGATGCCGTCATCGAACTCATGGATGCGCTGGCTGATCTGTACATCGACATCATCGACCACTTCATGAAGTATTTCGACAACATCGACGGCTTCTACGTGCATGATGACTGGGGCTCGTCGAAAGACACGTTCATAGCGCCCGACCGCATAGCGAAAATCGTGGTACCGGCCATGCGCCGTGTAACCGACCACCTGCACAGCCTGGGACTATACGCCGACCTGCACAGCTGCGGCTGCAACTACAAGCAGGTGCCCAACATGATCGCCGCCGGCTGGGATGCTTGGACGCCGCAGTCGAACGTCAACGACGTAGATCGCATCTACCAAGAATTCGGCGACAAGATCCTAATCGGCGTACCCGTGCACTTCGATCCTGAAACCACCCCCGAGGAAGAGCAGCGCGCCATCGCCCGAGATTACGCGAAACGCTACTGCCGCCCCGACAGACCGTCGCTGTTCAATAGCGTCGAAGCTGCCGCCTGCATGACGCCCGCATTCTATGAGGAGCTCTACAAGTGCTCCCGCATCCTGTATTCGGGAGGCTCAATCGACTAGAAGTGAATCATTGGAGTGAATCATTGGGGAGACTCCCCAATGATTCAGGGTGTCTCCCCAATGATTCACTCCA
>CAYOBD010000060.1:0-10324 GCA_964402005.1 uncultured Eggerthellaceae bacterium | reverse complement strand
AACTGTAAACGATTTTGTACACAATGGCTTTGCGCTTCATAGCCTTAGGATCCATCCATTCCCCTATCGTCGGCGCCAACGATTATCGTTTGCCGCATCACTATACACCGCATACGCTTTTACAACAGCCAATGCCTGCAGCATCAAAAGAAATGCGCCTTCGCATTCGCGGAATGAAAACCGTGGGTGCAAACGGCCATTCCGAGACGTAGGCGCAAGCTGCTATTCCGAGTCGTAGGCGCAAACGACTATTCCGAGACGGTCGATTTCCCTTACATCACACCGCGGAAGAGGTGGCCGGTCGTGGTGCCGGGACGCTTCTGGGGTGCAGGCTGCCTGGAGACGGCCGCATCGCGAGCGCGGACGATGCGCGCAACGGCAGCTTGGGCCTGCTGCTTGGACATGAGCGTCGTGTCGACCATCAGAGCATCGATGCCTATCTCGACCAGATCGGAAACGGCTGCAGCCAAGTCGAGCTCCACGCCGTTGTACAGATGGCTTCGGCCGAGCAAGTCCGTGACCACGGGGAATTCGAAACCCTTGCGGTCGTGCAGGGCGTGGCGCAAAGTGCGGCGCGGACATGTCTCGCATGCTTGGGCGCACGCGCCTTGGCTCATCAGCAGGCAATGCTCGGTGACCATAAGCTCCTGGAAACCCGCGACCGTTATGCCGAGCGGCACCGACGATGCGCGTGCGAGATCATCGACTTGCCCAAGCGTCAACTCGGGAGAAAGCCAGATACGTTGCGCCCCGAGCGCCGCAGCCTCTTCCAGGGCCGCCGCATTCATGATGGGAACGTGGATGCCCGCCTCGGGCAAAGCACCTGCCGCGCATGCACGCACGAGAGACGCGACGCCGTCCGCATAGACCGGCTTGCCCTCGCGCACGTAGTCCCATGGGTCGAACGAGAGAGCAGCTTCGCGGGTCTGAGGAGCACCGTCAGGTGCATACAGCGGATCATGGTCGATGGTCGGAAGCGCCATCACGCATTGCTTGGGATAACCCGCCTGTTCGGGGTCATCCTGAAGGCGGCCCTCCAACACCGCTTGACCACGGCGGAAGTTGAGCACGGGCACGTAGACGGCATCGGCGCCAGCGCGCTTGGCAGCACGCGCGCATGCGGGGTTGGTCGCCCAGGCAGCAACGCGGCAGGCAGGCGAATTGTCCAAACGCCTACGCTGACGCGGAGCAGAATGCACCTGCACAGCGTCGTCCGATACGGCTGAACGCCCATGCCAGGGAGCCAAGATGGCAGCCTGCAGCTGCTCGGCCGCCTCCGCACGCAGATGATGGAGCTGGGAAAAACCCATACCCGCACCGTCATCGAGCTCGACATCGAGCCGCACAAGCTCGAACGGCGTCTGTCCGAATCGGTCGACATGTGCACGGACATCATCGGCCGTCAGGGCCTTTGTGCGTGCGGGTTCGATCACGGGACCCGTGGCGGATACGCGTACCACATCGGCACTTTCCAGCGTCAGCTGCGCGGACTGTCCGATATGCAGCTCGATGCGGCCATAGACGGACACGCGGGGCTGCTCGGGTTCAGGCTCGAACGCGAGCGCCGCGTTGCGCACGCGGAATACGCGGTCGCCCTTCGAGGCTCGCTGATCGACGGCAATACGCACGCGGCCTTGGCCGTCGGGCACAGGATCGTCGACCGTTGCAGAGAAATGGCCCCGGTTCGACCAGATTTCGAGGATGTCGCCTGCCTTGAGCGGCATCTCGGGCGAGATTTCGGCAAAGCCTTCGGAAGCGCGCGCCACGCGGCCCGCGAATACGCCGCGATTGTTGGGGCGACCATAGCTCATCATGGCGTTGCCGCGCTCGTTTTCCAGATACGCCGTCGTGAACCCGCGGGAGAACGCCTCCTCGAGCTGTCCCATCTCATCGGGGGTAACCGCCGCAGCTCCTGTTGCTGCGGCGGCCAGCGCGCGGTCGAGCACGGCACGGTATACGCCCACGACGGTGTGTACGTAGTCGGGGGATTTCATCCGCCCTTCGATCTTGAGGGATGCCACGCCCGCACGCGCCAGATCGGCGAGCAGCGGAGCCGCGCACAAATCGCGCGGGGACAGCAGATGCTCGCCTGGTGCGGACAGCTCTTCTGCAGAGTCTTCCGCATAGAGCCCATACGGCAATCGGCATGCCTGAGCGCACAATCCGCGATTTGCCGAACGGCCGCCGATGAGCGACGACATCAGGCACTGCCCCGAATAGCACACGCATAGCGCTCCGTGCGCGAACGTTTCCACTTCCATATCGAAATCCGCCGCCACCTGGGACAAATAGGCAATTTCATCCAAAGACAGCTCACGCGCGAGCGTCACGCGCCGTGCACCGAGGCGCCATGCGGCCTCGATCCCCGCCGCACTGTGGATGTTCATCTGAGTCGATGCATGCATGCGCACATCGGGCATGCGGTCGCGCATCAGCCGCGCGAGACCGATGTCCTGCACGATGAACGCATCGGCGCCAGCCGCATGGGCATCGCGTACCGTGCGCAAGGCGCTCTCGAGCTCTGAGGGCAGCACCTCGATATTCATCGTCACGTAGATGCGCACACCGCGCAGATGCGCATAATCGCAGTTAGAAGCCAGTGTATCCAGCGTGAAATTCTGCGCATTCCGACGCGCATTGAAGCGGTCGAGCCCCAGATACACCGCATCGGCGCCGGCGCACACGGCAGCATGCAGACACTCCGGACCGCCAGCCGGGGCCAATAATTCGACGCGTTTCAATGAAGATCCGCGAGCTGGCGTATATTCGCAATCCGATGCAGATCCGCGATCCGACGCAGATCTGCTATCCGACGTATATTCGAAATTCGATGTAGATTCCAAGGTCACAGTATATCCCCTTCATGGTTACGGCACGGCAACCACCCAGACAGCCATAACGTATGCAGTATAATGGATGCTACGATAGGAAAGCGGCTGCGCGCCGCAGACCGAAACCTATCCTGCACGTGCAGAGACGGACTATAAAGGGCAGTATATGAAGGCACGGCGAAAGCTCCGCCAATCGAAATCGCATGCGATCGCCTGGATCGCATTGCTTGCCGTCATCGCGATCGGCTTTTTCAGCGTACGCGCTGTGAACAGCGTTTTCGCCGCCTACAACTCTTGGCTTGAGGATCTGCCGGAAATCAACTCCGACGCGTTCAACTACGCTTCGGAGTCGTTCATGTACGCCTCCGACGGCGAAACGCTCTTGGCGAAATTCCAGCTCGAGAAGCGCAAGCCCGTTGAGCTTTCCGCAGTAAGCGACAACGCGATCAAGGCCACCATCGATACTGAGGACGTGCGCTTTTACGAACATGAAGGCGTGGATTACCAGGGTATTGCACGCGCCCTCGTAAACAACATCAAGGGCGGTGCGCTCGAAGGCGCCTCGACCATCACCCAGCAGCTCGTTCGCAACACAACGCTTTCCGACGAGGCGAACGACATCACGCTCAAACGCAAGGTGCGCGAAGCCGAACTGGCGCTGAAGATGGAAGAGCAGTACTCGAAGGAAGAGATCCTGACGATGTACCTCAACACCATCAACTACGGCGATGGGTGCTACGGCATCGAGGCAGCTGCGCAGAACTACTTCCAGGTATCGGCCGCCGATCTGACGCTTACGCAAGCAGCGACGCTGGCCGGAATCCCCCAGTCTCCGACCGAGAACAATCCCAAGCTGAATCCCGAGGTCTGCCTGGCACGACGCAACCTGGTGCTCGACCGCATGCGGACCGCTGGCGACATCACGCAGGAAGATTACGATTGGGCGGTGAGCGAGGATCTGAACCTTAATCCAGCGCCCGACGAGCCCTATCAGGGCATCTACGCCTATCCGTATTTCACTAGCTACGTTCGCGACCAGCTTGTTCAGGAGGGCAACATCTATGGCTGCTCCTACCAGGATCTGTTCGCCGGTGGCCTGAAAATCTACACGACGCTCGATACCAACATGCAAGACATCGCCGAGGATGCCTGCGCCGTTCAATATGACATGATGGAAGAAGGCCTGGACTGCGCAATCGCCGCGATGGATCCTACAAACGGCCACGTATTGGCAATTGTGGGCGGACGCGATTTCTACGAAGACCAGTGGAACATCGCCGTCCAGGGCGGACGCCCCAGCGGCTCCACATTCAAGGTGTTCACGCTGACTGCAGCCATCGAGTCGGGCATCAGTCCGCTCACGCCCATCGACTGCTCGAATCCAGTTACGTTGTCGGACGGCACCACGGTCAATAACTTCGGCAACGCGACTTACGGCACGCGCACGATTCAGAGCGCGACAGCTATCTCGTCGAATACCGGCTACTACCGCCTGAGTGCGCAGCTGGGCGCCAACGCCACCATCGATATGGCGCACAAGATGGGCATCGATTCCGATTTGTCGCCCTATCCCATCATCGTGTTGGGCACCGAAAACGTGACGCCCTTGGAGATGGCCGAGGCGTACAGCACGCTGGCAGACGGCGGCATCCATCACGATCCCATCATCATCACGCGCATCGAGAACAAGAACGGCGATGTGCTCTATGAGGCAGACGAGACCGGCGAGCGCGTGCTCGACGAGCAGGTGGCCGGCGCCGTTACCAAGGTGCTGCGCACCGTGTTCGAAAGCCCCGAGGCGACCGCGTACGGCTCTGGCCCGAGCAACGGCCAGCCCGTTGCCGGCAAGACCGGTACCGGCGTTGACTTCCGCGACCACTGGCTGGTTGGCTACTCCCCCACCCTGACCTGCGCTGCTTGGATCGGCTACCGCGACTACTCGTCGACGAGCTCGGCTTTGACGGCTAATGCCCTGTGGCAGCGCTTCATGTCGAATGCCCTGTACGGCACCGAAATCGTTGCCTTCCCGACCGTCCCAGAGCCTACGTACACGAACGGCTACGGCTCCGCAGGGGCATACGGTTATCAGTACTACAACCAGAACACGCAGAATACGCAGAACAACAGCGACGATAAGGACAACCAGACCAACAGCCATACCGTAGATGAGTACGGCAACGAGTACACCTCGGAAACCGACATGGCCAACGATTATGAAGGCTATACGATCAACACCACCTACATGGTCTCGGTGTACCCTGCTGGCACTGTGCTGACGCAGCAGATCGACACGACGAACAAGATCATCTACATGACAGTGTCATCGGGCCCCGACGGGTAGTAAAAAGCCGGACAAGACAGAAGAAAGTCGAATGGGACAGGGGCTTGCCTCTGTCCCATTTCATTAGTGGATCGGTAGCTTGGTGGATTGTCAGAACGCTGCCGGCTTGGTGGCTTGGTGGCTGGTTCGCTAGAACGGTGCCAGCTTGATGGCTTGGTGGCTGGTTCGCTAGAACGGTGCCAGCTTGGTGGTTTGCCAGCTAGCTTGCCGGCCGACCTGCTTGCTGGCTTGCTGAGTGAATTGCCAGCCGACCTGCTTGCTTGGCGGCTCGTTAGAATGCGCTGGATTTGGCTGCAGCAGCATCGGCATCCTGCAAAGCCTTCACACCGGCATCGTAGTCCGCCTGAATCTGCTCGATACGCTTGTCATACTTCGTCCAGTCGACAGAGCCGCCCTGGCTTGCCGCATCGATCTCGCCGTATAGCTCAACGTAGTCGCGAAGGGCGCCATCGAGTTTCTGCGTGCCCTCAAGATAGGCCTTGTGGATATCGGCCATGGAGTCCGGCACGTCCAGAGCGTTCAGCTTGCCGATCGCCTTGGCTGCTTGGTCCAGCTGCTTTTCCATAGCGACGATATCGCTGCTGGAAACAGCATCGGTGAATTCCGTAAGGCACCCATCAAGCTCGGTCATAATCTCGTTTACCTGCGACATATACGTGCGGTACGGCCTGTTGGGATCCTCCGCCTGCGCACCCCCGAAACAACCTGCGAGCAATGCGAGCATCAATGCCATCACGCATGCGACGCCACCGATTCTTGCTATCCGTTGAACCATCATAGAAGTCTCCTCGACTATCGGACGGCGATGCGACCTTCGATAAAGCCGATCCCCTGTCGCGAGGGCGTATCGCCGCAAAGGCACATTACGCCCCGATACGACCTTAGCTTTCCTTTTCCTTATCTTTGTCTTTTTCGTCTTCCTTCTTGGGCGTTAGATCGCCGTAGTTGCGGTAACCGTAATTGTTGTAAGGATAGATTTGATGACTGCTGTCCGTATAAGGATAGTAGGTTGGACTGTCAGCCCAGGCGAAATCCTCGACCGGCTGATCCTCGAGCACGATCGAAGCGTAGTTGCGGAACACATCGCCGCAGGACCCCGTCGGCACAGCCATCTCGTTGGTGGGATCGCCCACCCAAATAGCCGCCGCGATCTGCGGCGTGATGCCCACGAACGAGATGTCCTTGTAGTTTTCGGACGTACCCGTCTTGCCAGCTACGGGCTGGCCGGTATAAAGTGCAGCATCCGTACCGGTGCCCGACGTGACCACGCCCTTCATGACCTCCTGGGCCGCATGGGCCTCTTCGGGCGACAGCACCCGATGCGCGCGCCTCTCGGGATCGCTGTCATCCATGATCACATTGCCGTGGCGATCCTCGATGCGCGTAATCGCGCACAAATCATGACGCACGCCGCCATTCGCGATGGTTGCAACCGCATTGGCAAGCTCGAGCGGCGTGACGTTCTGCACGCCGAGCGTCAGAGCGGCACCTGCCTCATCTTCCCTCAAATCGGTCGTCACACCCAAATCGTAGGCGGTCTGCGCCACATCCCTGTAGCCGATTGACGAGATAATCCGCACGAAACCGGTGTTGGATGACAGGGCGAACGCGCCTGCAATGGTGCGGATGCCGTAGTTCGTGTTGGCGTAGTTCTCCAACGTATAGCCGTCAACGGTCGCTGGCGACGTGCAATCCACCTGAGTCCCATCAGGGTCGATGCCCTTCTTGATGGCCGTCACCAACGTGAACGTCTTGAATACCGATCCGCAGGGGCGACCGCCGCCGCCCTGACCGGTCGCCAGGTTGACCTGGCTTTCGCTGTAGTCCGAGCCACCGACGATCGCCTGAACATTGCCTGTATAGGGATCGACGACCGCCATCGCAACCTCCATGCCGCCATAGAGGCCATCGCGCTTCACGGCGCATGCGTATTCGGCCGCCTCCTGCTTGTCGACGTCCAGCGTGGTGTACACCTTCAAGCCGCCGCGCAGGATGTCCGACTCGTCCAGACCGTACTGCGTGTACAGCAGCTCCTTTACATAGCTGGTGAAATAGGGGTATGCGACGATACCGTCGTTCGAGATGTCGGTCGTATTCAGCTGAAGGGGCTCGGCCAAAGCCGCATCGTATTCCTCTTCGGTGATGAAATGCTCGGCGAACATGCGGGCGAGCACCTGATTACGGCGCGCAAGCGCATTGTCCGGATACTGGGTCGGATCGTTGAACGTCGGCGATTGGGGGATGCCCGCAATCGTCGCCGCCTCCGTCAGCGTCAACTCGCTTGCCGGCTTGCTGAAGTACCGACGCGCCGCCGCCTCGATGCCATAGGCTCCGGCACCATAGTTGATCGTGTTCAGATAGCGCGTCAGAATCTCGTCTTTCGAGTATTCCTTCTCCAGCTGCATGGCGATGTAGGCTTCGCGCACCTTGCGCTTGACGGAAATGTCTTCCATCTCGCCTGCGAGGATGGTGTTGCGCACGTACTGCTGGGTGATGGTCGAACCGCCTTGGAACGAACCGCCCGAGAGGTTGCTTGCCAAGGCGCGACCGATGCCCATCAGGTCCAGGCCCGAATGCTCGTAGAAGCGCGCATCCTCGATAGCGAGCGTCGCATCGATGGCGGATTGGCTCACCTGATTCAGCGTGACCGGCTCGCGGTATTCGATCTCGAGCCTGGCCAGAAGGGTTGTACCATCTGAGGCATACACCATAGTGGGCAGAGCCGTTTCGTACGCCGTCTCGTCGGTGTAGTCGGGCATATCCTCGAACCATGAGTTGACCAGCGCATATCCGCTGTACGCAAGCCCACCGGCCATGACGAGCAGGATGGCTACGATCGCAAGAGCTCCCGGCAACAGGGGGCGCCTGCGAGCTGCATGTCGTCTTTTCAGTGCCCGGGAAGCCACATTTCACCTATCCGGCTATATTGCCTGTTCATCGGTTTCGAGCGCCTTGTACGCACGCTCCATCTGGGCAGCGACGGGCGCATGCCCCGTGCCCCCTTCGGTCGTGCGCGCATCCACGATAGCTGCGATGTCCAGCGCCTGGGTGATGTCGGCTTCGAACAGGTCGCTCTCGGCACGGAAATCCTCCAGCGTAAGATCGTCCAGATTGCAGCCGCGCTGTTCGCACGTAAGCACCAGATGGCCCACGATCTCGTGGGCGCGGCGGAACGGTAGGCCCTTTTTCGCCAGATAGTCGGCCACATCGGTCGCGGCAAGATGCCCGCGGCGCGCCTGAGCCATCATGGCATCGGCGTTGACCTGCATCGTCGAGATCATGCCCGCCATGCACACGCAGCAATCCTCGAGCGTGCGCGCTGCATCGATGGCGCCTTCCTTGTCTTCCTGAAGATCCTTGTTATAAGCCAACGGCAACGCCTTCATGGTCACCAGCAGCGCCACCAGGTCCCCTATCACGCGCCCCGTCTTGCCGCGCACCAGCTCGGCGAAATCGGGATTCTTCTTCTGCGGCATGATAGAGCTGCCCGTCGAGAATGCATCGGACAGAGTGATGAAACCGAATTCGGTCGTCGACCAGAGCACGATTTCTTCGGCCAGGCGCGACAGATGCATGGCCGAGACGCTGCAAGCGTACATCAGGTCGAGCAGGAAGTCTCGATCGGACACAGCGTCGAGCGAATTCTCGGTGATTGCGGAAAAGCCCAGATCGGATGCCGTAGCACGCCGATCGAGCGGATAGGTGGTGCCGGCCAAAGCAGCCGAACCCAGTGGGCATACGTCTGCCGCTTCGCGTGCCTGCTCTAAGCGGCGGAAATCGCGGGCGAGCATCTGCACATATGCCAGCAGGTGATGGCTGAGCAGCACCGGCTGGGCGTGCTGCATGTGCGTATAGCCGGGAAGGATCGTATCGGGATGTGCCTTGGCCTGATCGATCAATGCGCGGCGCAGTTCGATATTGGCATGCATCAAATCGGTACAGCGCTTCTTCGCGAACAACCGCGTATCGGTAATCACCTGGTCATTGCGTGAACGGCCCGTATGCAGCCGTGCGCCCGCCTCGCCGATATCGGCCGTGAGCGCTTTCTCCACCGACATGTGGATGTCTTCATCATTGATATCGAAGGTGAAATCGCCGTTGGCGATGCGCTCTCGCACGCGACCGAGGCCTTCCTCGATAGCTTGCGCGTCCTCGTGCGCAATGATGCCTTGCGTGCCGAGCATGCGCGCATGCGCAATGGAACCGGCGATATCCTGCTCATAGAGCTGTTTATCCACGGGGAGCGACGCTCCGAATTCCTGCGTGAATTCGGAGACGTCCTCCGTGAATCTGCCCGACCAAAGCGCCATGGGCTCTTCCCTTTCTGTTCCGTTTCCCGTGGCTCGATGCAACATCGGGGCCGAACCCCTTATGTCGCCTCGGGTAAGTGGAAAAAAGTTCCAGGAACTTTTTTCCACTTAGTCAATTTCACACTCGCGCTAACTCTCCAGTGGAAAAAAGTTCCTGGAACTTTTTTCCACTCGGTCAATATCGCGTTCGCGCTTACTCTCCGTTCGCGTTGCGACGGTTGGCCGCCCACACCTTCGCCGTCAGAGCGTGCAGCTGGATGAAGCCGGCTGCAGCGGCGTGGTCGAACTGGTCGCCCTCGTCGTAGGTGGCAAGCGCCAGGCTGTACAGCGAGTAGTCGCTCTTGCGCCCGACCACCGTGCAGGTTCCCTTGTAGAACTTCACGCGCACCGTACCGGTCACGTACTTCTGCGTGGACGCGATGAAGGCGTCGAGCGCCATCTTGAGCGGAGCGAACCACAGGCCGTAGTACACCCGCTCGGCCCACTTCTGCTCAATGCCCAGCTTGTAGTGCAGCACACCGCGCTCCAGGCACAGATCCTCGAGCGACTTGTGCGCCTCGATCAGAGCGAGAGCGGCCGGCTGCTCGTAGCACTCGCGGCTCTTGACGCCAACGAGGCGGTTCTCGATCATGTCGATGCGGCCGTAGCCGTTGCGGCCGGCGATGTCGTTGAGATGCAGGATGATGTCGATGAAGGGCATCTCATGGCCGTCCAGCGCGCAGGGGATGCCTTCCTTGAAGCTGATCTCGACGTACTCGGGCTTGTCGGGAGCGGCTTCGGGCGAGGTGGTCATCGTGTAGATGTCCTCGGGCGGCTCGTTCCACGGGTCCTCCAGCACGCCG
>CAYOBD010000059.1:0-10325 GCA_964402005.1 uncultured Eggerthellaceae bacterium | reverse complement strand
CCGTGGGGATGCACAGCACGTCGTCCTTAATGAAGGCATAGCTCGTCGGATCCCAGGTCGTATAGCCGCGTGCCTCGAACGTGGCTCGCAGACCACCTGACGGGAACGATGACGCATCCGGTTCGCCTTGAATCAGCTCTTTGCCGGAAAAGCGCATGAGGGCCCGACCGTCCCGCGTGGGATCAATGAATCCGTCGTGCTTTTCGGACGTGATGCCTGTAAGCGGTTGGAACCAATGCGTGAAATGCGTGGCACCTTGCTCGATAGCCCATTCCTTCATCGCATGGGCCACCACATTGGCGACCTCGATGTCCAATGGCTCACCGAGCTCGATGGTGCGCATCAAGCTCTTATAGGTCACAGACGGCAGACGCTCGGCCATCACGTGCTCGTTGAAGACTTTCGTGCCGTATATTTCAGCCACGTTTGTCATCGCTGCAAGCTCCTTCTCCTGGTTACACTCCGCTATATGTTAAACCAAGAATCGACAGGATAACAACACCTCCGCGTTTATCGGGGCAGTACAGCAAGGAATCATCGCCGATGATACAAAGCTGTTCCGCCCAGGTGTGCTCCACCAAACATGGTACAGTTCGTATCGGCATGGCAAGCACAACCCGAAAGAGGATGCGATCAAAGGGAAAGCGCGCAACAACCGTAAGAAAAGCGGCCTGGTGGCTATGGCCTCAGGTGCGGCTGTCCTCGCGTCGTGGTACGCCTATGCCGCGGCATCGAAGCCGGATAAAACCCCATATGATCTGAGCTTTTGGCGGGCGGGCGCCTGCATTGCCGAGACGGCGGTCGGCGCATGGCTCACAGTGCGCCGCGCGAAAGCCGCCGTGCCCGTGGCGATTGCCGCTGCGGCACACACCGCCGTGCTAGGAGCCGTCAACATTGCGCGGGCGGGCTCGTATGTTACACGCACCTGGGTTCCATCAGCAGCCAAGGAAACCTTGTTCAACCGAGTAATGCCCGTCATCCACGCCGTGGGTGCGACAGCGCTAGTCTGTGCAAGCGTCATTTCGGCCAAGGAGCGCCAAGAAGGCGATAAAACGTCTGAAGAACCTCTGATAGACAAATCCTGGTATCCCGAATTCCGCAAACGGGGCCTGTACTTCATGGGCTTTTCGATGGTGGGCCACTGGGTTGAGATCCTGTTCTGTCTCGGCATCAAGCACGGCATCTTCAAGGGCGGCTACGATCGCGAAAACCATATGCTCTGGGACCAGTGGATGTTCCCCTTCCCCGCCGAAGGCACCGCAGCAGTGCTTGCCGACATGATACTCAAGCCTGCGAAAGAGGCGATACAGACCGCAACCGGCCGGCTTCCCGAAAAAGTGCGCACTCCGGCGGCAATCGCTGGAAGCTTCCTTGCAAACCAGCTCGTCTGCACCTCGGTCGACTTCGGTACGGGCATGGTTGCGAACCGCAACTACGAACTGTGGGACTACCGAGACATGCGTTTCAATTTCATGGGGCAGGTATGCCTGCAGAATTCGCTGTTCTACACCATCATCGCCACGTGGGGCGTGTGGTGGCTGCTTCCCCTGCTTGAAAAGCTGATGTCGCGCGCAAAAACCACGACGCTTGACGGTGCGCTCATCGGCACAGGTGCGGTGTTCGCGTTCCTATCGCTGCTTTACCACATCGGATCGCCCAACGACTGAGTGAATCATTGGGGAGACTCCCCAATGATTCACTTTGGGAAGTATCCCCAACGATTCACTAGCGGCACAGAATCCGAGTGAATTGAGGAATGCACCGCGAAGGGCAGAGCCTCGCATTGCAGACCAGGCGGAGGCTGCCAGCCAACCTTGCTGTTGAACGATACGATGCTTTCTCGATTACGCTAGCTGTGCTTGTCGTTTTTGAACGTGATCGTTGAGGAGCGCTTCTGGCGGCGATACGACAGCACGCGTTCAAGCGCACCTGCAGCGACGACGCCCAGGAACGTTGGCAAGGCATATGCCGCAAACGGGTTGTCCGCCAACAGCTGCTGAACCTCCTCGGGCTCAGGAACGACATCGAGCTTGCGCCAACGCGCACCGGGCGTGCGCGCCTCCTGCTCTTCCTGAGTGACGACTTCGCTTTCGCGAATCCTCTGCTGTACTTCGGGGTCCACGATGACCGGCGTCTTGGTCGGATCGGACTGCGGATAGTTAGGCACCACGATATCGATCGGTACCGCGTTCGCAGGGGGCTGCGGCGTCGGCGCAGGTTCCGGAGTAGGCTCGGGCGTTGGCTGCGTGTTGTCGGTCGGCTCCACATCTGAAGACGTATCGGTCGGTTCCACGTCCGAAGACGTGTCGGTGGGCTCCACATCTGAAGATGTGTCGCTCGGAGTTACGTCGGGGGAAGTATCGCCAGGCCCCACGCTTGGCGATGTGTCGCCGCTCGGCGGCGTCACGTCTGGAGATGTGCCACCGTCGCCCTCGTCCTTTTCTGGGTCATCCGGCCCCGGATCATCGGTTGTCGCCGTCAGCATGAGAGCATTGGACCGTTCGGGCTTCTCTGCATCCTTCTCCGTGCCGATAACGCGATAGAAGCTGCCCAGATTGCCCTCGATCGTAGGAACGGCCAGCGTCATGCCCGTTGCACCCTCGACGTTCTCCCAAGTGCGCTGATTATCATGGGATACCTGCCATTGATACGTAGCGTTCTTCAACTTGGACGTGAGCGAGAACAAGGCGGTTTCGCCGTATTTCACCGGTTCATAGGAGATGAACAGCTTGGTGTTTCCCTCTGCGATCTCTACCGGGTCGGACGTTGCCGAACGCTCATCGCTCGTCTGTACCGTTGCGCGCACGAGCATCCCTATCGTCTCGGCAGTCGTCTTGATACGCAAAGTCTGCGGAGAGGTATTGTTGACGAAGGCCTCGGTCCCTTCCACATAGCTCCATGAGCCGCCGCCGTCTTTCGAGTACTCCCAAACGAATCCGAAACTTGACTCGCCAGTGCCATAGGCAATGCCGGTGAGCAGCGCCCATTCCCCCATTTCAACGGGCATGTAGTCGATTTCGCAGCCGAACCCGTCGCCGCGCTCCCATTGGGCATACAGCGTGGTGTTCGCCTTCAGCTCCAGAACGGCACCCGCATCATAGTGCTTTCCCATGCCATCAAGCGAGGTGCACCAATAGGCGAATGAGCGGTTCTTGGGCGGCGTGAACGTGCATTCGGCAACGGTCACCGGTTCGCCGTCGATGCTCTCCTGCGGCTCCATTTCGCCCGTACCGCCGTTGGCATCGTACGTCAGAGTGAAGTCGCCCGTGATGGTGTCATCGACCCAACGTGCATACAGCGTCGTATCCGCTTCAAGCGTAATCTTCTGACCTGGCAGATATCGCGTACCGGATCCATCAGGCCTTGTATTCCAGCTGTAGAACCGCGGGGGCTCGGACGGCGTCGCGTCGCCACTCTGATCAGGATCACCATCGGTTCCAGTGGCGCCACCGGCTCCGCCGTTGCCGCCCGTTCCTTGATCGGCTCCTTCGCCAGGCTCATCGCCTTCTGCCTGGGTGCCCATGGAAGCACCTGGATCCGTCCCTGTGTCGGTGACGCCGTCGGTGCCTTCTTCGCCAGATCCACCTGCACCACCATCAACAACCTCAGGCGGTACGAACGCGCATTCGGCAACCTCGATTTCGGTACCCTCAGGCGCCTCGACGGAATCCATCGTGCCCGTACCGCCATTCGCGTCGTACGTCAGCGTATAGATGCCTACAGCCTTATCGGTCCATTGAGCATATAGCGTCGCATCGGCCTCGAGCGGCGCATCGTCTTCGCGCGGAAACTCGTCGCCAGGCTTGTACGACGTCCCGCTGCCGTCGGGTTCTGTGTTCCAGCTGTCAAACACAACCTTCTTCTGTTCGGGCTGATCGCCGGACGGCTCGTCATCGCCTTCGGTGCCCTGATTGCTGGTCGATTCCCCATCGCCTACTGCGCCCTGATTGCCAGAGGCATCGCCTTCACCGTTTTCGCCGGTGCCTGGTTCGGAACCGCCTTCCTCACCACCATCGCCGGTTTCACCTGACTCCGAGCCATCCCCGTCAAGGGATGCAGGCGGCGTGAATGAGCATTCGGCGACGATGCCGGTTCCGCCCTCAGGAATAACCTGATCCTTCATCGTGCCGGAGCCGCCGTTGGCATCGTAATGCAGCGTGAACCCCTCGGTCGGCTCATCGCTGGCGCCGGTGTTCACAACAACATCATCGCCTGTGTGGCCGCCCGACAAACCCGCGTCTGTGCCGCAATGCACTTTGACCCGCATACCCGGCTCAATGGTAAGCACACCTGTCGTCGCATCTATCGAAGCGGATCCGCCGCTCTCGGAGGAAATCGTCTCCACGCTCCACTCGAGGTCGGGCAAATCGATATTCTTTTCGGCTGCCTGGGATCGAAGGCCTGCTGTCGAAGTGCAGATGAACTCTTCTTTCTCATCCATCTTGTTTGAATCGGGGACGACAAGCGCCCTTGCCTGGAAGGCGTAGGTCGACTCCTCGTCGATCTGCAGATCCAAAAGGCCATTCGAACCCTCGCGTTCAAGGTTGCCGCCGTCTTCGCTCAAAACGAAGAGCTGCTCGACATATGCATACGATTCGCCTGGATCAGGTTGCCCAGAACCACTGATTGGCACCTCGATGGTCTTCTTGAAATACTGGTCCGCGAATGCCTTGTTCTTATCCACTTCGCAGGTGACCGTCACTAAGCTGCCGCCTGTTGCGCCCTCGCCGATCGTAAGGACCGCCTTGTCCTTTTGCTGATTATGTTCGTCGTCTTTGTCCTTTTCGACCTTTATGGATGCGTTGTTTCCTTCGACGGACCACTTGAGCATGCGGGTGACGTTATAGTCCTCGTGGGTTATGGTCTCGGTAACGGCATCATGATGAACGGTTTCGTCGTACGCCTCCTGCACTACAACCGTTTTAGTGGTCTTCCGCGCTCCCTCGGTTTCGGCCGTAACCTCGTTTCCGTTCTCGTCAACATAGATATCGACTTCTTCGGTCACCGCATCATGATGGACGGTTTCGTCGTAGGCCTCCTGCGTTACGACGGTTTCATCCCATTTGCCAACTGCCCAGAGATCAACTGACTGGCCTGCGCCGACGGGCCCAATCGTATCCGGTTTTATCTCCACATCGTAGATGGATCCTTCGCCTGGCTCCGCGCCGTATGCCTGCGGTCGCTCAACACGCAACGTCAACCAGAACACGAGCGAGAACATGAGCAAGACGCGCAGGACGCGCGCCCAAACGGCACCGGAGGTCAGCAAAGATGCCACCTCGCGAACCGTGCTCTGCCCCTGCGCACCGGCCATCGTTTACTTACCTTCCTCGCCTTGCGCAGCTGCGCCCTCGGCAGCCGCTCCGTTAGCAGCTTCCTTGTCGAGGCTGGTGTCGACCGCTTCCTCCATCAAATAGTACTGGCCCGTTGCCGCGTCCTGGTACACGACGCCTTTCTCGACGTACGTGGTTCCGCCGCCGCTGGCTTCTCCATTGAACTCCTGAACATCCTCGATTTCCTCACCGAGCTCGACTTGGGAGAATTCGTTCAGATTGACGTTCCATGCCACCACGAGCGCCGTCATCAGGCCGCACGCGAACACAAGCATGACATCGCCGATACCGCTCATCGACGTCATGGGGTCCACATCTTCGCGCCCGCTGCGCGAGCGGAACGATCCGCGAGAGCCGAAGTAATCAGACATCGCGCTTCCCCCTATTCCGCTTCGCCGTCAATCGATTCGATGCGGCGCGTTTTCAGGCGGGCAGCCATGCTTATTCCGCCCGCTGGATCGGATGCATGCTTGGCCGGAGCATCGGCGCTTCCACCGGCAATCGGTGCCGTCGAAACAGCCTTGGATTCAACAGGCTTGGCCGCAGGCTCGGGCACGATCTCGGGCACTTTGATTGCCGGCGCATCGGCAATAGGCACCTCGGTCTTGGGCGCATCGGCAATAGGCGCCTCGACAGACGTTCCTGCTTCAGCTTCGCGCTCCGCTGCTGGAACGACGACTTCCTGCACGGTTTTTGCGGGTTTGTCATCAGCCTTCGCGATGCCGGCCTCCGCCGTCACATCTTCGGCGATCTGCGCAGCTGCCTCGGCGTTTTTCGCCTTACCCTTTTCCTGCGCGATGCTCTGCTCGAACAGGAATGCGTAGTCGGTCGGCTCCTGCGCGGTGATGGTGCCCTCTTCGCGCATGTTCTCGATCTTCTGCAGCATGGTCGCCATACCGCTATCGAGCGCCGACAGGTAATCGTTGTACCAGTTGCTGCGAATCTTACCTACCGCCAAGCATACGGCGGCGACAATCAGGCCGGCAACCGTGGTATCGAACGCTACGAGCAGCGAGCTGGATAGCGCCGACGTATCTGCCTGGCCGAGCGCCGCAATGCCCGGGCCGAGTGGAATCAAAGTGCCCATCAGGCCGAGCATCGGGCTGATCTTGGCAGCCGTGTTGTTGCGCCCGGTGATGCGGTCGTAGCGCGTCTCCTCTTGGTTCACGACGCGGCGGATGAGCGCAACCATCGAGTCGCCTGGCAACGTACGGTAGTCGTACACGGTAAGCAACGCGATCTTCTGGCGGTTGAGCAAACCGGATTCGGCGACCACCTGGGGAATGTCCTCTTCTTTTGCCGCCATCAGCGCCGCCAGGAACTTGGGCATGGCGATTCGGAAGTTGCGGCGCTCCGTGAAGTATTCGGCTATCACACTACCGATGCAGAACACGGCATAGCAGGCGAATGCCAGCAACAAGATGATATCGGGAGCCAGAAGCGCCTGCGAAAGCGCATGCAGAGCGTCGGTCAAAGCAGTGTGAGTGCTGAGAAATTCCATAGTCGATCCCTTACAATAGAAAGAGTTGTACTGTGATGATTCTATCGCCCCAATAATTCCGTCTCGTCATTCCCACGCATTTCCCACACGATGGAGAGAAACGGTTCATGTTTCGTGAAAAAAGAGCGGAGCACCCTCTTATGAGGGTGCTCCGCTCAGTCTGTTTGGATGCTGCAAGCTATTCCCCGTAGATATCGGCAATCACATCATCCATGCCGCCTACTTCCTCGAGCGACTCACGCAGAGGAATGCCGGTCTTCTTATCGACGCCCATATTCTCGAAGAACACATCGCCCATCGTCTCGATGTCGATGGTGATGCCAGCGAGCGGACCTTCCTCCAGCGGCGGCTCGCCCCTCAGACGCGGATCAAGGTACCAGTAGTCGCGCAGATGCCCCTCTCGGATGTTGAATGCCTGGCGCATGAACCAGATGCGTTTGCCGGCGCGCGCGTAATCCTCAGGCGTGAAATCGAAACCCGTTGCCGCATTCAGCAGACGACGCGTACCATCGGGCGGCAGGGCAAATCCGTCGAAGTCGCAGAAGCCACCGCAGTTGTTCATTTCCTTGTCGCAGGTCAAAGCCGCATCCTGCGGGCCCTTGTCGTCGTAAACATACTTGACCTCAGGCGGCTCGTTGCCGCATGCCGGGCCCAGACCGCCCTTCACATGACGACCTGGTGTGGGATCGTATACGTACGTGCGCGCAAGGCCTGGCCCGAAGCGGGGGTCGTGCTGCGCAATCTCGATGCCGTTTGCCGTGCCGAGCGCATAATGGCCGAATCCGAAATGGTCAGCTGCATAGCGCGAGCCATTCATCAGAACCTCGCCGATGCCTTCGCCCCAGCAAATCTTCTCGGTCAAGCGCACGATGGCTTCGCCATTGCCCCAATCGAGCTGGATGCCTCCCAAGTCATCAAGCGAAAGCTTGCCGTCGTCGAACATCTCCATAGCCCATGCAATCGTCGAGCACACGGCAATCGCGTCGAGGCCGTATTCATTGATCAGGAAGTTTGCTGCATTCACTGCATCGGCATCGGTGTTGAGCAGCATGCAGCCCAAACCCGCAGCCGTCTCATATTCGGGACGCCCGGAATCCTCGGATGCATAGCCATACGCATCGAAGGCATACACGGCACCGCAGCCCATCGGGCACGAATGGCAGGCATACTTCTTGCGACGATACGTCTGATCCATCGTCGCGGCAGCCATCGCCGCGTAATCCTCCGGCGCGACTTCCACAACGCCGGCACCCTTCCAGTTCTTGACGCTGGCATCGCCCGTAACGACACCCGGCTCATATCCGAGACCGGTGCCGAACTCTCCGAACATGGTGAAAACGCCTGCGACCGGACCGTTTTTCTGCCATTCGCGAACTTCCTTGTTCATTTCCTTCAGCGCATCGGGATCGGCCTTCTCCAGCTTGAACGAGCCAGACACCACGATGCCCTTGAGCTTCTTGGAGCCCATGACGGCACCCGAGCCACCGCGACCGGCTGCACGATGCGTGTCATTCATGACGCAAGCGGTTAGCGCGCAGCGTTCGCCGCCAGGGCCGATCCAGCAGCTGCCGAGCTTCTTCTCGTCGATTTCTTCAGCGATGATCTCCTCGCATTCGCTGATGGTCTTGCCCCACAGATGCGACGCGTCGCGGATCTCGCATTCGCCTTCCTTTACGTACAGGTACACCGGCTTCTCCGCGATACCCTTCACGAAGATGCCGTCGAAACCGGCGCTGCGCATGGACGGACCGAATGTGCCGCCGGAATTGGCATCGTTCCAGCCGTCGTAGATCGGCGATTTGCTCACGACGGTGTAGCGTCCGCCCATCAAGCCGGTCGTGCCGTTCATAGCGCCGCTGATAAAGCCGATCATGCTCTCGGGCGCAAACGCATCGGTGTGCGCCGGCATCTCGTCGTACAGGATGCGTGCGCCGAAACCGTAGCCGCCGATCCATGTGCGTGCAAACTGCTCGTCGAACTCGCGAATCTCGGTCGTACCCTCAGACAGGTCGACGAACAGCAGTTTTCCCGTATATCCTTTCATATGCCCTCCCTTTGATCCAATCTGCTACCCATTGTATCGGTAACAAAATATAGGAAAGGCCTCCATAAACGCCTTCTGCCTATTCATCGACTGTGATGAATAGGCAGAAAACACTTCTGAACCCGTTCAGAAATGGGCACTTGCGACAAGCAAATCGCGCAAGATGCCCTCTTCCGAACATGGAAAAGGAACCGACTTGCCGCCGCATCAAAGAAGAAACGGCTGTTCGCAGTTCAGCTTTAGGCGGCTATAAGAAGAAAATCACCGTATCGATTGCGAACAGCGGCAGAAGGATGGCGCATGACCAGCCCATGTACCCGAAGAAGCTGGGCATCTTGACCTTGCTCTTCTCGGCGATGTTCTTGACCATGAAGTTGGGGGCGTTGCCGATGTAGGTCATAGCTCCCATGAACACGGCGCCCGCAGAAATCGCAAGCAAGATCTCGGGAGTCACCGTGCCCGCAGCCGTGAGGATCGCACCCGGCCCGGTCAAGCCAAGCGCGCCCGCCGTGGTCAGGAACACGACGTAGGTGGGCGAGTTGTCAAGGAAGCTGGACAGCAGACCCGTGGACCAGAAGAACCCGACCGGATTTGAAATGCCCAAATCGCTGCCGTGGGCGCGCAGAATCGCGAGCGCCGGAATCATCGTAATGAAGATTCCGATGAACAGCTTGGCTACCTCGGCGATGGGGCCCCATTCGAATTCGTTTTCGGTGCGCACTTTCTTCGGCGTCGTCTTCAGCGACAGCACCATGGCAATCAGGATGATGCCGATCTGCACGAAGTACTCAAGCCCCAGATGGATGCCCTCGTTGATATCGATGCCGTACGTCATGCTCGTTTCGGGATTCACGAACATATCGGTTTGCGGAATCACGCCGTTCATGATGACTGCGAGAATGATCATGGCAAGGAAAACAACATTGTGCTTGCCTTCGATCCTGAGCGGAATACGCTTGACCGCTTTCGCTTCGATCTCGAGTCGCTCGAGCGCGAAAGAGTCTTCCTTCTTCATCATGCGGCGGTCGTTGAGCGCAAACACGACCAGCAGCACAGCGGTGTTAAGAAGCAGCAGCGGCCAAATCTCTCCGAGCGTCCAGAAGAACGGCACACCGCGCAGGAATCCCAGGAACAGCGGCGGGTCGCCGAGCGGAGTCAGGCAGCCGCCGATGTTGGCCACGAGGAAGATGAAGAATACGACGATATGCGTGCGGCGCTGCCGCCAGCTGTTGGCGCGCAGCAGGAAGCGGATCAAGACCATGGCTGCGCCGGTCGTGCCGATCCAACTGGCCAGCAACGTGCCGATGAGCAAGATGATCACGTTGTTCTTGGTCGTGCCCTGGATGTTACCGGCGATATGGATGCCGCCCGCAACCGTGAACAGGCCCAACAGCAAAACGATGAATGGGATGTAGTCAAGCACAACCACTTCTTCAAGCTCGAATAT
>CAYOBD010000058.1:8972-10336 GCA_964402005.1 uncultured Eggerthellaceae bacterium | reverse complement strand
AAGTCCATCTTCAGCAGACCCAGATCGGGAGTATAGTGGCCGTCATACTGGGTGATGATGCCACCACCCTTGGTATCACGCTTCATGGGCACATGATCGCTCATCGGATCGCGGCAGATGATGGTCGCACATGCATGCACGCCTTCTCCGCGAAGGTGCCCCTCGATGCCCAGCGCGGCATCGATAACCTGACGTACATCCTCTTCAGTATCGTAGGCTTTCTTCAAATCCGGATTCTTCTTGAGCGCGTCGGTGATGGTGATACCCAACTCATCACCGATCATCTTGCAAATTCGATCGCCCACGCCATAGGGGAAATCAAGCACACGCGCAGTATCGCGCACGGCATTCTTTGCCTGGAGGGTGCCAAACGTGATTACCTGCGATACATGGTCTTCGCCATATACCTGCTTGATGTGGTCGATCACTTCTTCTCGGCGCCCCTGTTCGAAGTCTACGTCGATATCAGGCATCTCCACGCGCTCGGGATTCAGGAACCTCTCGAACAGCAGGCCATTCTCCAACGGGTCAAGATCGGTGATGCCCATCGCATAAGCCACAATGGCCCCTGCAGCACTGCCGCGCCCAGGGCCGACGCCGATGCCTTGGCTGCGCGCCCAGCTGATATATTCCTGCACAATCAGGAAGTAAGCAGGGAATCCTGCATCGAGGATGACTTTCGCTTCAACCTCATAGCGCTCCACCACATCGGGACGCAAAGCGCGCAACTCCTCAAGATTCGCAGCCTTCCCCTGTCCGTAGCGCTTAATCAGGCCTTCCTCGCACTGGTGGCGGAACCATGATTCCTCGGTCTCTCCTTCAGGGAGCGGGAACCGTGGCAGGATGGAATCGCGCTCGAGTTCAACGTTGCATTTTTCGGCAAGTTCGACCGTTGTGTCGCAGGCCTCTGGAAAATCAGCCATCGCCTCGCGCATTTCCTCTTCAGTCTTCATATAGAACTGATCGTTGGCAAAACGCATCCGGTTCTGGTCGTTCACTTTCGAGCCCGTTCCAATGCAGAGCAGGATATCGTGAGCTTGTGCATCCTCTTTGACCAGATAGTGGAAATCATTGGTTGCAATGGTCTTGAAACCACACGTCTGCGCCACGCGCACGAGCTCATGGTTCAGCTGCGTCTGAGTCAGGCCTCCGTCCGTCGTGATTCCCTGGTTTTGCAGTTCAATATAGAAATCACCCGGATCAAAGCAGGCTGCCAACTTGCGCGCCCATTCGCAGGCATCATCAAACTGCCGATTGTCCAGAAGGCGCGGCACGATGCCTGCAATGCACGCCGAACACCCTATGATGCCATGGCCGTATTTCCGCAACTGCGCATAGGTCGTGCGGGGTTTGTAGTAGAAGTT
>CAYOBD010000058.1:6990-8872 GCA_964402005.1 uncultured Eggerthellaceae bacterium | reverse complement strand
CATGGCCGTATTTCCGCAACTGCGCATAGGTCGTGCGGGGTTTGTAGTAGAAGTTGTCTACATGGCTTTCGCTCACGAGCTTTAGCAGATTGTGATATCCCTCGTTAGTCTTAGCCAGCAAGAGCAGATGGTAAAGCCGCGGCTTTCCGTCGCGCGATAGCGCTTCGTCTGTGGTGAAGTAGACCTCGCAACCATAGATCGGCTTGACATGCTTGCCTGTTTCCTTCTCGACGGCTGCGCAAGCATCGCACAGCTCCGGCACGCCGGACATCACGCCATGGTCCGTGATAGCGATTGCGGGCATATCCAAATCGGCGGCACGACGTACCATGTCCTTGATGTGCGTCATCCCGTCGAGAAGCGAATATTCAGTATGGTTATGCAGGTGTACGAATGCCATTAATGCGCCCTTCACCAGGTGTTTTCAGATGATGCTGTGCGGGCTGCAGATTTGTAGCCCGCACAGCATCATAACAGCTATCGCGCGTCGACGCATCCGAACAAACGATGGAGTTTACTTGTGGTTGAAAGAGTCGTTTGCCTCAGAGGTATTCGACTCGTCCCCAAGGGGCATTTGACTCAATGTATCGTTTACCCCAGGAGAATCAATTCATCCTTTAGCACTTCTTAATCAGCACAACGCCGTAATGAGCCAGCTCGGCTAGCAACGCTTCTACCAGATTCGGAAGCGCTTCTTGCACAGCAGGCGAAAGCTCCTGCGTCAGAAATGCGGGGTCGGTGTTTTCCACTTGCATTCCCAGGCATACACCCTCGGCTTCGTACCCGACGAGCATTGCGGCCTCAAACAAGTCGGTGAGCTTCATATCGTGAAGCGACATCGTGTACATGGAGCGCGGCGCAGCATCCTCGGGCGTAAATCTCACGATGGTACCAACGGGCTTTTCCGTACCTTCCACGGCATCGACGGCGATGATTACATCGCAGCTATCCACATAGCTGATCAAATCCATCGTCATGACGCCCACATCGAAGAACAGTACGTTTTCGGGTATCTCATAATTCTGAGTGACAACATCGAAAACAGCCGGTCCTATGCCATCATCCATATGCAACCGATTCCCTACACAGAAAACCGCTATCCGCATCGCTCCTCCTTATACGAACGACGCCTGAACGAATCTTGCATTTCCTCAATCCCGGAATGCAGGTAGTCCTTTCATTTGCCGTCCTCGCAACAAACTCGCGAAACGCATCTGCGTTTCGCCCGCCCAGTAGCCATCTTCCGATTATTCGGAATTATTCATCTATCGGCTTAATCCCAGTACCGCTCAGATCGTCCTCTCCAACGATGACGTGCTTGTCGGGATCGTATACCAAGCCGCCATGCTCCTTATGGAAGAACATCAGCTTGGTCGGCTCCGTGCCTTCGATGTTCGCCAGATAGACATGGATGAACATGAAGATGATGAACACATACATCAGGATATAGTGGATGAGGCGTACCGACATGGCACCGCCGAGCAGGTTCGTAAGCGGCGCCATGAAGTCTGCCGTCGTCGACCACAAGCACAGGCCCGTGATGAACATAATGATGATCAGGATCGGAATCAGCAGATAGGACAGCTTCTGCGGAACGCCCAGCTTGGCACCCAGCGGATGATCCTTCTTGGCGAACAGGTAGTACTTCACCCATGCGCCGGCCTGATGGCGATTATCTTTCTGCGGCAACCATGTCTTGTAATCCTTCACCGTCTTGCGCGTTCCTCCCGTCGGTGCCGACTTGACGATGAACGACAGGATGATGCGCACGACGCAGTTGATGAAGATGACGATGCCGAAGAAGATGTGCACGCCGCGCGATATGCCCATCGTGCCGGCGACAGCCGGGAAATGAATCAGGATACCCGTGATGATGAGCAGG